>NZ_VDDC01000067.1:0-7527 GCF_006239215.1 Paracoccus haeundaensis | reverse complement strand
GCGGCCGCACCGTCGGCGCAGGCGTCGTCTCCAAGATCATCAAGTGATCCAGGGCCCGAACGGGCCAAGGAACGCTGATGCTGCCGGATGATCCTTTCGGGGATATCGCGGCGGACAGGGCCACCCTTCGGGGTGGCCCTTGTCGTTTGTGTCTGGCGACGGTGGCAATATGGATGACATGACCAAAAAGTCGCGTTGACCGAAGCGGGGCCGCGCGCGAGACTGAAGGTCAGGAACAGGACAAGATCAAGCTGATGTGCCAGATCTTTGCCGGGCAGCACCCGGACCGCTACGAGACCGTCACCCGCCGTTTGCGCCTGAACGGCCAGTCGACTTCGATCCGGCTGGAGCGTGCATTCTGGTGCATCTTGGACCGCATCGCCGCCCGCGAAGGCGTGACGACGCCCGCCTTCATCTCCAAGCTGCACGCCGAAGTGCTGGAGTTGCACGGAGAGGCGCGGAACTTCACCTCGCTGCTGCGCTGCGCCTGCACGATCTATCTGGGCGAGGACGACGTCGCCCCGGCTATCGCCGCAGAGTGACGCGAATATTTTCGCTGTAGTAATCCGATACTACCCGGCCCGTCCCCAAGCCCCTAGCCTCGATCAGGCAAGACACGTGCAGGGAGGGCCAGATGGCCAAGTACATCCACTCGATGATCCGCGTTCTGGACGAGGCGGCCTCGGTCGATTTCTATGACCGCTGCTTTGGACTGAAGGTGGCTGAGCGGCTGGATTTCGAGAAATTCACGCTGATCTACCTGTCCAATGGCGAAAGCGGGACCGAGCTGGAGCTGACCGTCAACAAGGGTCGCACCGAGCCCTATGATCTGGGCGACGGCTATGGGCACGTGGCCTTTTCGGTCGACGATGTCGACGCGACCCACGCCCGGTTGGAGGAGATCGGCTTTGCCCCTCGCAAGCTGGTCGATTTCGCGCCGGGCGGCGAGGTGATCGCCCGCTTCTTCTTTATCAAGGACCCGGACGGATACGAGATCGAGGTCCTGCAGCGGGGCGGCCGCTACAGCTGATCAGCCTGCCGCGCCCTTGGGAGGGGGCGCGGGACCACATCAAGGGAGGAGGAACCCATGTCTGAACCAACGACCAAGGGCCTGACCCGTCGGGCGCTGCTGTCGCGGGCCGTCGCGGTCGGCGCGCTGGCAGTGGCCGGCACAGGCTTCATCGCGGCACCCGACGCGGCCTGGGCCGTCGAGGTGACCGCGATCAGCGAGCACGAGATGGCCACGCTGCTGCAAATGGCCCGCGACATCTATCCGCATGACCGCGTGGGCGACCGTTTTTATGCGATCGCGATCAAGGGATACGACACCGCCGAGAACCAGCCCATGGTGGCCGAGGGCATCGCCGCGCTGGACGCCGCCGCGCAGGCGGCCGGGCATGACGACTATGTCTCGATCGGGTGGGAGCAGGACCGCGTGGCGATCCTGCGCGGGATGGAGGACAGCGCGTTCTTCCAGACCGTCCGGGGCGGGCTGGTGACCGGTCTCTACAACCAGAAAGAGGTCTGGCCGATCTTCGGCTATGAGGGAGAGAGCTTCTCCCAGGGCGGCTACATCTATCGTGGCTTTGACGACATCGACTGGCTGTAAGGGGGCGGATCATGGCTACGGCAGCGAAATTCGAACTGACCGACGACAGCGTGGTCGTCATCATCGGCACCGGCGCGGGCGGCGGCGTGCTGGCCAACGAACTGGCGCAGAAGGGCGTCAAGGTCGTGGCGCTGGAGGCGGGCGGGCGCTATCTGCCCGAAGACTATATCAACGACGAATGGGAAAGCTTTGGCCAGCTGGCCTGGACCGATCCGCGCACGACCAGCGGCGACTGGCGCGTGGCCAAGGATTTCAGCGGCTTGCCCGCCTGGATCGTCAAGGCGGTCGGCGGCACCACGACTCATTGGGCGGGCGCCTCGATCCGGTTCCAGGAGCATGAATGGAAGGCCCTGACCACCTATGGCGCGGTCGAGGGGGCGAACCTGCTGGACTGGCCCATCGACGCGGCCGAGATGGCGCCCTGGTACGAGAAGGCCGAGGCCAAGCTGGCCGTGACCCGGACCGGCGACTTTCCGGGCCTGCCGGGCAGCAACAACTACAAGGTGTTCGAGGCGGGGGCCAAGGCCGTCGGCTATACCGAGGTCTCGACCGGGCGCATGGCGATCAACAGCATCGACAACGACGAACGGCCGGCCTGCCAGCAGACGGGGTTCTGTTTCCAGGGCTGCAAATGGGGCGCCAAGTGGTCGGCCGCCTATACCGACATCCCCAAGGGCGAGGCGACCGGCAACCTTGAGGTCCGCGACCACGCCCATGTGGCCCGCATCCTGCACAACGACCAGGGCCGCGTGACCGGGGTCGAGTATTTCGACAAGGACGGCGCCCTGCAGTTCCAGGCCGCGCGCATCGTGGCGGTGGCGGGCAACAGCTTTGAAAGCCCGCGGCTGCTGCTGAATTCCGCCAGCGAGATGTTCCCCGACGGTCTGGCCAACAGCAGCGGTCAGGTGGGACGCAACTACATGCGCCACACGACCGGGTCGGTCTATGGCATCTTCGAAAAACCCGTGCGCATGTGGCGGGGCACGACCATGGCCGGCATCATGCAGGACGAGGCGCGCCACGATCCTTCCCGCGGCTTCGTCGGCGGATACGAGCTGGAGACCCTGTCCTTGGGCTTGCCCTTCATGGCGGCCTTCCTGGACCCCGGGCGGTGGGGGCGAGAGTTCACGACCGCCTTGGACCAGTACGAATACATGGCCGGGCTGTGGATCGTCGGAGAGGACATGCCGCAGGAGACGAACCGCGTCACCCTGTCGGACACGGTCGACAAGTTCGGCCTGAAGGTCGCCAACGTGAACTTCAGCGACCATCCCAACGACGTGGCGATGCGCAATCACGCCTATGAACGGGGGCAGGCGATGTACCGGGCGATGGGGGCCACGCGGACCCTGCCGACGCCTCCCTATCCGTCCACGCACAACCTTGGGACCAACCGCATGTCGGAGCGGCCGGAGGACGGCGTGGTCAACAAATGGGGGCAGACGCACGACATCGCGAACCTGTTCGTGTCCGATGGCAGCCAGTTCACGACGGGCGCGGCGGAAAACCCGACCCTGACCATCGTCGCGCTGGCGATCCGTCAGGCCGACCATATTGCCAAGGAAATGGCCGCGGGCACGATCTGAAAAATACGACCGCCCGGGGATGTCCTCCGGGCGGTCGTAGTGGATCAGCCGTTGGCGGCCTTCTGGTTGACGCCGCCCTCGGCGATGCGGGTCATGTGCTTGTCGCCGTCGCGGGTGCTCTCCAGGCATTCCTGCAGCACGCCGCCATCGGCATCCAGATCCAGGCGGTTGGCAAAGCTGCGCACGCAGCCATAGCCCGCGATCGCGTAATGGGTCAGGCGCTGGTACTGGGTGATGATGGCCGCGTCGCGGACGTCGTCATCACCGAAATCGGCCTGCAGCGCGTGCTTGCGCGCCTCGGTCACCAGACCTTCCATGCCCTTGCAGTGCTCTCCGGTAGGGTCGACGCCGTGCTGGCTGCACAGCGTCGCCAGATGCTCCATGCCGCGGGCGATGCCTTCGTTGCCGGCGATCAGCGCCTCGGCCAGTTCGCGCGACTTGGCGACGCGACCCATCTCGGTCACGACGGGCATGGACTGCTTGCAGGCGGAATACAGGTCCTGCAGCTGGTCCAGATACAGGTCCTTGAGGGAATTCATGGTCATGATACGGCCTTTCTGATGGTGCTGGATGACCAACGATCCCCGGCCCGCCCCGTTCCATCGCGAGGGCAAAGATCACCCCTGCGCGCTTGACTTTGCGGGCGGTCCGGGTCAGCACTGCGGCCCCTTCAGCAGCGGAGGACATCCCCATGTTCGCCTGGTTCGAACGACGCATCGACCCCTATCCCGACCAGACCCCGACCATGCCCCCGTCGGGTCTGTGGCGGTTCGTGCTGCATTACAGCCGCGGCACGCTGCCCTGGCTGGTGCTGCTGGCCGTGGGATCGGGCCTGATCGCGCTGATCGAGGTGGCGCTGTTCGGCTGGCTGGGGCAGCTGATCGACCAGTTGGCCGACACCCCGCGAGAGGTCTTCTGGGACCGTCATGGCGGCAGCATCGCGCTGATGGCGCTGGTGCTGCTGGTGGTGATGCCGGCGTTGAACGTGGTGACATCGCTGGTCCTGCACCAGTCGCTGATGGGCAATTTCCCGCAGCGCATCCGCTGGCAGGCGCATCGTTGGCTGCTGCGCCAGTCGGTCGGCTACTTCCAGGACGAATTCGCGGGCCGCATCGCGCAGCGCCTGATGCAGACCGCGCTGGCCGTGCGCGAGGTGTCCATGAAGATCATGGACGTGGGCAGCTATGTGCTGATCTATTTCCTGGGCGCGATGGTGCTGGCCGCCAGCCAGGACTGGCGTCTGGCCTTGCCCTTCCTGGTCTGGGCCGCGGCCTACGGCGCGCTGCTGTGGTATGTCGTGCCGCGCCTTGGCCGCGTGGCGCAGGAGCAGGCCGATGCCCGCAGTGCGATGACCGGACGCATCGTCGACAGCTATACCAACATCGCGACGGTCAAGCTGTTCTCTCATTCCGACCGGGAGGAGGCGTGGATGCACCAGGGCATGCACCGGTTCCTGGGCACCGTCCACGCGCAGATGCGCCTGTCCAGCCTGCAGGACATGGTGCTGAACCTGCTGAACGTCTGGCTGGTCGCGGCGGTGGCCGGGCTTGGGCTGTGGCTGTGGACGCAGGGGCTGATCGCGGTCGGGGCGGTGGCCATCGCGGTGCCGCTGGCCCTGCGGCTGAACAACATGTCGCACTGGATCATGTGGGAATTCGCCGCCCTGTTCGAAAATATCGGCACCGTGCGCGACGGTATCACCAGCCTGTCCCTGCCACGAGAGGTGCGCGACGCGCCGGGGGCGCAGCCGCTGCTGCCCGGTCCGGCGGCGGTGCGGTTCGACAACGTCACCTTCCGCTATGGCGGTGCTGCGGGGGCGCAGCCGATGGCGGTGCTGGACGACCTGACGCTGCATCTGCGGCCCGGTGAACGGGTGGGCTTGGTGGGCCGGTCGGGCGCGGGAAAATCGACGCTGATCAATCTGCTGCTGCGCTTTCACGACATCGACGCGGGGCGCATCACCATCGACGGCCAGGACATCGCGCAGGTGACCCAGGACAGCCTGCGCGCGGCCATCGGCGTGGTCACGCAGGACAGTTCGCTGCTGCACCGGTCGGTGCGCGAGAACATCGCCTATGGCCGCCCCGACGCGACCTCGGATCAGATCGACCACGCCCTGCGCATGGCCGAGGCGGACGGGTTCGTCCCGTCCCTGTCCGACAGCCAGGGACGGCAGGGACTGGATGCCCATGTGGGCGAACGCGGCGTCAAGCTGTCGGGCGGCCAGCGCCAGCGCATCGCCATCGCGCGGGTCGCGTTGAAGAACGCGCCGATCCTGATCCTGGACGAGGCCACAAGCGCCCTGGACAGCGAGGTCGAGGCCGCGATCCAGTCCCGGCTGGAGGCACTGATGCAGGGCAAGACGGTCATCGCCATCGCGCATCGCCTGTCCACCATCGCCGCGATGGACCGGCTGGTGGTCATGGACCAGGGCCGGATCGTCGAACAGGGCAGCCATGCCGAACTGCTGGAACGCGACGGCCTGTACGCCCGGCTGTGGCATCGCCAGTCCGGCGGTTTCCTGGCCGCGGACTGAGGGCAGGACGTGAAAAAGGCCCCGGCGCGATGCCGGGGCCCTCGTCGTTTCGTGGGTGCGCTTACTGCGCCAGCAGGTCGGTGATCCGGCGGACCGAGGCGCGACGGTTGTCGCGGATGTCGCCCTCGGCACGGACGCGCAGGAACTGCTCGCCATAGCCTTGGGTCACCAGGTTCTCCGGCGGCACGTCAAAGTACTCGGTCAGTGCCAGCGCCACCGACTCCGCACGACGGTCCGACAGCGCCAGGTTGGCGGCGTCCGACCCGACCGTATCGGTATGACCCTCGATCATGAAGATCTCCTGCGGGTTCTGGGCGATCTGGTCCTGGATCGCACGACCCAGACCCTGCAACTGCTGCGCCTGATCCGACCGGATCGCGGCAGAGCCGGTATCGAAGGTGATCGCGTCGATGTTGACCGGCGCCACCAGCGCCCGCACCTCGGGGATGTTGCGGATCTGGGACAGCGTGAATCGGCGGTCGACATTCGCCTCGCGCAGCAGGGCCTCGCGCAGCTGATCCTCGTTCAGGGGCGCATTGCCGGTCTGGACGGGGGCGGGGGCGGGCAGGGCGCCGATATCGACGGGCTGCACGTCGGCGGTGTCGTCGATCAGCTGCGTGGTCGTGCCGTCGGCGCTGACCAGGGTGCGGCGCAGAACCTGCAGGTTCGCGTCACGGATGGTCACAACGCGGCTGCCGTCCTGACGCGTCACGATGGTACGCGACGAACCGTCGTCGAAGTTCTCGGTCTGCACGGTCGAGCCGGGCTGGCGCAGCAGGGCGACCTCGTCCTTGATTACCTCCTGGCTGCCATCGGCGCGGGTGACAACGACGCGGTCCGGCGCGGACAACGCAACCTGGCGGTTGTTGTTCAGATAGGACCCGACAGCCACGGCGCCTAGACCCAGCAGCAGAGCGTTGCGCAGGCGGTTGTCGTCGTCCTCCTCCTCGGCCTGCGGTGCAGGCTGACCGGTGGCGCCCGCCAGCGCATCGCGCAGGCTGGTGGTGAAGTCCTCGGACGACGACCGGGCGTTTTCCTCGGTCACCTGCTGCTCGGTGATCTCGCCCGATCCATCGGCTGCGTCCAGCGCCGCCGCGGTGGCCGGTGTGGTCGCCTGAGCGGCCTCGCGCGATGCCTCGGTCTCAACGGTGTCCTCTTCGGCGGCGCGACGGATCATCTCTCCGTTCTGGCCGACGCGGTACATCTGCGCCTCGGTCGGGGCCAGGCGCAGCTCGCCCGCCTCATTGGTCTCGACGACGACGCCGTTCGGGGTCATCGCACGACCGCCATCCGCGCAGGGGAACGCGCTGCCGTCCAGACAGGTCAGCGCCGAAGTGTCCAGGCCACCCTGAACCTCCTGCGTCAGCACTCCGGCCAGACCCGGCAGGGCGCCAGCGCGTTCGACCTGCGTTGCACCGGTCGCCAGGGTCAGGCCACCCTGAGCCGCAGGCGCTGCGGGTTCCGCAGGTGCATCGGCCGTCGCGGCCGGGTCGGCTGCGGGCTGCTCGCCCTGCTCCTGCGCGCGCAACTGCTCGGTCAGGGCGTCGAGGTCGCTTCCGACGGGTTGTTCAGTGGCATCCGCCGGCTGCTGGTCGTTCTGCGCGGCAGGGCGTGCGTTCGGACGCGGCTCCGCCGGAGCGTCGGCGGCAGGAGGCACCTCACGCTGCGGGTTGGCGCGCGGCGCGGCATCGCCGGCGGCCGGGGCCTCTGCGGCGGGCTCGGCGGCGCGGTTCGGATTCGGCGCGGGTGCGGCATCGGGCTGCGTTGCGGGGCGGGCCTCGGGCGCCTGGTCCGGC
>NZ_VDDC01000066.1:0-7949 GCF_006239215.1 Paracoccus haeundaensis | reverse complement strand
GATTTCAAAATGCCCAGGACCATTGACCAGCAGATCGCCGAGGCACAGGCCAAGCTGAACCGCCTCAAGACCCGACAAAAGGCCAGCGACACCCGCCGCAAGATCATCGTCGGCGCCATCGTCACCACAGAGGCGTTGAAGGATCCCAAGATCGCCAAGTGGATGGCGGCCAACTTACGCAAGAACGCCACCCGCGAGGTCGATCAAAAAGAGATCGCCGGACTGCTGGCCGAGCTGGACGCGAAGGCGGGCACCGCATGAGCGCCGCCGCCAAATCCCCCGCCGAGCTGATTGCCGATCTGACCGACCAGGTGCGGCTCCTGCGCCAGGACGTAGGCAACCTCACCGCCACCGCAACCACCAAGGCTGAAGCCGCAAGGCTCATGGCCTCGGTGCAGAAGATCACCATCGACGCCCTGGAGCAGAACCGCCAGATCGGCAGCACCGCCGCCGAGATGTCCCGCCGTATGCACCGCGACAGCCTCACGGCCGCCCAGGAGGCCGCAGGACAGGCCGTAAGGGGCCTGGAGGATCAGATCAGGGCCGCCGCCAACCACATGCGCCTGGAAGCCGTCAAAGGCCGCCAGCAGGCCCTCTACAGCTTCGGAGGGGGTCTGGCCGTCTTCGGAGGCATTGCGGCTCTGGGGGCCGTTCTGGGCATCGTGACGCTGCTTCTGATCCAGGGACGCGGTGATGCACGGGAGTTCGGGAAGCGTCCGGGGGTGTTCTGCGGCTCCGCGGGAGGGGAGCTGGTCACCGGAACCACCGGACGCCGCTTCTGCGCCTTCTGGGTCGATCCCTATGTCCCGGTGAACTGATTGAGGCTCGCAAGGGGGGCGTTGCAGTTGCAGGATATGCGCGATGTTAACCGAAATTGCATTTCGGCATCCGCGCTGTGTGTTGGAGCTTCTTTAAGATCTAGCGGAAAAGGGTGACTGATCGTTCAGCCGCCCTTTGCTTCTCATTCAGTCACGATGCGGCACTCAGGGGGTGCACTCTATGGGTGACGTCACGCACGACGACGTCCCATCTGATGCTTCCATCTGGAAGAGCTTCAGGATGGCCATATCCACTCAGGCGTTTCACCGCTCCGGAGGGGGTCGTCGCATGCCATTCATGCTGCCATTGGATGAGACGGGCAGCGGAATTTCCCATCGCTACGCGCCCGCCTATTATATCCTCCGGCATGCAGTTCGCAAAAACTCCACCAAAGTCATCAGCAAGCTGATCGCTTTCGATCTCCCAAATGGCCTTGGTTTCGCCTGAGGCAGTGCCAATCACCTCTCGTCCGTCGGAAGCCTGGATATATGAAACTATGGCGCCTGGCAGATCATCAAACGCAGCAAAGGCGGCGATATCGGGTTCGGCATGCTGCTGTTCCGCAAGCTCTTTCTTGCGCCCCTCGAGCATGAGCTTGATCTGGACGGACACTCCCGTGCCGAGGGCGACCATAATATCAACATCATCTTCTGACCATGAGCGCGGCTCAGTATCCATTACACAAAGAGCACCGATCGCCTTGCCGGCATCATCTCCGATCGGAACACCAAGGTAAGCAACCACTCCAAAATCACTTACGGCGGCATGATCTTTGAAACGGGTCTCGGCACGAGCATCGTTTACGGCCAGCGGCGCTTCCTGAGCAGCAACGATTTTGCAAAGCGAGTGAGTAAGAGAGGTTTCACGCCGCGTTGACCAAGGGAGCGAGAGACCAGTCTCAGCTTTGAAAAACTGACGGTCTTGGTCTTCGTCGATGAGTGAAATCAAGCTTATCTTGCTGTCTAGAAGCATCCGCGCTGTTTCGACGACCCGATCGAACACCGGGGTCTTGTCATGTGAAAACATCCCGACGTCAGCCAGTTCACTGAGGGCCATTTTCTCACTCCTTGTCTTGGTACTCCTTGTCCGGGAGCAGCCAAAATTCTCCAAAGCAAATGCCTCTCTCGAGCACTCGCTTCCACGTCACATGAGTCTCATTTGGAGTGTACAAAATAGAATTTCTACCAAAAGTTGAGCAAAGTTTTTGAAAAATCTTTCTAGAAGTTTTTCGGCCACACTGCGGATACATCAAAAATCAAGCCATCACGGACTTTGCTGAAACATTCTCGGCCTGCTGAGGCGGTCCCGGTGTTGAAAATGAAGACCGCTTCGCGGTCTGTTCCAATCACGGTAAAACGCTTCAGGCCCGTCAAGGACGCGGTCTCCTGCCTGAAATCGAAAGCCTAACCCTGTTTAATCTTCAAAACTTTTTGTCCTTGCATGACTGACCAGTCCGTCCGACTAACCGGCTGAAGTTTCGTTAGGATGATGATTGCTTTGGATCTACAACAGACAGGTGTTGCGGTGTTCGGGGTGGCCTTTTTGAAAACCCCGGCGCAAGTGCCAACACCGGGGTTGTCGGCCGTATAGCACCCGATTTGGTTGCATCAGATCACATGCCAGTCTCCGCTTGAACCTGCGACCTCCGGGCATAAAAGAACCGCCAAGGACAAAATGTCTCTGGCGGCTCCGGACTGGTTACCGTTCTGATGACGCAACCATCGCAAAAATGGATGCACACATTGCAAATGTTTTCTGGAACATGGCGGAGAGGGTCAGGTTCGTCAGCATGACGGACATACACCCACAGCTGATCGAATTGGCCCACCAGATGAATGATGCATTGGGTCGGGCGCGCAAAAGGCGTGATAGGCGCATGGTATCCTCACCTGAGCCACAGCGCGGTTTGCTCATCCCGCCGATGAGCAAAGCCGAACAGGATGAGCGGCATGCCGAGCTGGTGCGGACGATCGAGGAAGATCTGAAGCGATCTTAGGTCAACCTCTACTTCCCTCTCTTCTCCGACGCAGAACAATTCATATGGGCCG
This sequence comes from Paracoccus haeundaensis, assembly GCF_006239215.1. Classification (NCBI taxonomy): domain Bacteria; kingdom Pseudomonadati; phylum Pseudomonadota; class Alphaproteobacteria; order Rhodobacterales; family Paracoccaceae; genus Paracoccus; species Paracoccus haeundaensis. Next base: position 5,082 of record NZ_VDDC01000066.1, on the reverse strand, counting down.
GTGCAAGACGAGCCCATCATCTTGTGCGATGTCAGATCGTGAGATCGTCAGGCTCGGTCCCCGCCTCGATAGCATCCCGAAACCACGTCGGTTGCCGACCCCGTCCTGACCAGGTCTGCTCTGGATTGCTTGGATTGCGATATTTCGGGGCAACGGTGCCACGTTTCGTGGTTTTGGCCTCCGCAAGCTCCGAGAGGGAAAACCCGTATTCGCGAGCCTTCTCCTCCAGATCGCGTCGGGCCTCCGCCTTGCGGCGGTCGTCATAATTGGCGATGGCCTTGTCGAGGTCCCGCTTCAGACGCTTCAGCTCGTCCAGGCTCATGGTGTCGAAATCAAGATCAGACATGGGCATCCTTTTTTTCCAAACTGTCTTTGACGTATAATCACGCAACGTTAAATTAAAGGGAATACGCCAATAGCGGACTTATTATTTGCTGTCCCGCTAAATTCAAAAAGTTATGTCCAATTGCGTTGTATGAAATACACGGGCGAGACGCGGGAAAACACAAACCAGCGAAATACTGTGGATCTTGCAGGGGAGAGCGGCAGTTAAGCCGCGGGCCTTGGCATTGGAGAGGCCTGTCCATGCTCCTGTGAGACCCGGAAGAGGCCAGATGATCCGTTCAGAGCTGCTGGCGAAGCTGCGTCAGGCCAATCCGCATCTGTCTGCGCTTGCCGCGGAAAAAGCTTTGGACACGATCCTGGACGAGATCGCCGAGACCCTGAGCCAAGGGCACAGGGTGGAGCTGCGCGGGTTCGGCAGCTTTTTCAGCAAGGTCCGGGTCGCTCGTGTGGGCCGCAATCCGAGGACCGGAGAGCCCGTAGAGGTGCCACCCAAGCGACACATGCATTTCAGGGCCTCGAGGCAGCTCCTCGAGCGGCTCAACTGCCTTACCGCCCCCGACTAATCCCCGCCCCCCTGTGCCAGTCAGATCAGGTCGCATCTCGCTGAGGGAGGCGGAGCGCCTTTTCGAGGCATTCCATACCCGATCAACAGCATGACGCCCTCGAAGTGGTCCGCACCGCATTCCAGGCAGATCCAATCCTCAGCCAGCTTGCCTTTGCAAACCAAGCAAGGGCCATCCTCAATGTCGAAATCGAGCGGAAACGGATCAGGGACCTGAGGGGTGTCGGACATGGCCTGCCTTACCGAGGGAACCACGCTCAGTTTAGTGCATCTGGCGGTGCCGCGCTGACAGCTTCGCGACACTCGAACCAGGCGGTCAGCAGCGTTAGCGGGTGTGAAAAATTACACTTCCGTTTCTTGCCACACACACTCCCACCCACGCTCTACGACGTAAAAGGCAGGAACATCTTCAGACAGGTCCTGTTCTCTGCCCATGAAGAGCAAACGCACTCTCTTCATGGGGACCTTCGTTCGACTTGTTCGAAGGTCCCCTCATCATCTGGCCCTTGCGTTGCTCAGACCCGCCGAACAGGGCGTGGGTTTGTCGGGAACCCAGATCGCCGAGCTGGCCCGTGCGCTCAGCGCGCCGGACTGGGGGCAGGGGGATCGTATCAGCATCACGCCCTGCGGGTGGGGCTGGAGCGACGAGGAGGGATGCTTCCTGGCCGGTACCGCGCAGATCGGCAGCTTTTGGGTCTGGCGTGACAAGTATCGCCACAAACGTGAGCGAAAGGGTGACGTCTGCGCCATCAGCTACACTGGCACTGCCAGTATGGTCGCCGCCAAGCGCCGTAACTACCTGGCATGGTGCGGGGCGCTGCTGGACCTGTGGGCCGTCGTGAGCAGGCCGTGGATGCTGGACACGATCGAGATTACCGGGGCGCTGCCGACGTTTGCGCCGTGGCGAGAAACGAAGGCAAAACATTAACTAATCTTAGTGTTTTTTCTTGCGCTGAAAATGCACGATATGCAATATTTGAGCACGCGATTGTGATTATTCGTCTTTTTGGAGTGTCAATGATTGTCAGAATTTTCAGTTCTTTTAAGAAAATCTTAGCCAATATTTTTCTTGGATCGCCACCGCCTTGGACAACGCATATCCACCCGTCAGCTGGGAACCGCATGTGCTGCGGTTTGAACATCCATGCACCAACCTCAATTGCTGAGGATAAGGTGAACACGCCTGTTTAAAATAGACTACATGCGTTGCCGATAGTCGAACATGACGAGGCCCCAATTTGCAGTCGGCTTGAACAGGTCGCATAGCTCGAGAGGTAGGCCTTAGATTCCGATCCAAGCCTCGCGCGCCGGATTGGGCTCAACACGCCCCCAAGCTCACGCGCCAAGGCTTCCAGCCCCTCGATGATAGCATCGTAGGTCATCCCGGACTTCAGGAAATCAGCATGGAGCTGGCAATAGAAGGCAAGCTGCTTGGTCAGCTTATAGAGTGCATACTGGGACCTGTTCATGCCTCTGCTGAGGCTGTGGGCGCCCGATGCAGCCGCCTGGCTCGCGGATCACGTGGGGCGCTATGCCAACATCGTCTTCGGCCTGATGAAGATGGCATCCTTCTTCTGTGCGCTGAAATATCGACAGATGCTGATCCCGGAGGATGAGCGGCACCACTGGCCGCTGTGGCGTGCCTGGCTCCACCCCACGAAGATCAGGCTGCTGCCGTGGCGGTAGCTATGCTGGACGACCAGCAGAGTAGTCGCTTCGGCCGCCCCCAGTGGACGTGGTCGGTTGTCACCATGCCTTCCAAGAACGGCTATTCGGATTCGATGCCTGAGGCCCTGGAGGAGGTACGGGGGCGAGCGTCCGACAAGTGGGGTCACAAGCCTCATGGCCGGCCGGGTAACCGCACTTAGCCCCCTGCCCTCGTGACTAAAAATTGAGATGTCCGCTCGAATGAACGAACGGACATGTCATTTATAATTGCCCAGACAGTGAAGACGCTCTGCTGCCCGACATCAGGTTATCAGAAACGGAAACCGACCAGCACTTGGGCGCTCTCGCTGGTTGCGCGCACACCAATAACCATCTTTTCCACTGAGATGGTAGCCAATGCACCAAAGTTGCCGGTGTATTCAGTTTCCGGATCGGTATCAGCATAGCACTGATACCCCAGGAACGAGGCCGGGCAGTCTTGTGCTTCCTCACGAACGCCCAGGATCAAAGCGCCGTCGACCTTGTATTTCGCCGTTTCAACGAAGTTGCGGCCAACAAGAAGGTTGAACGAGATGGCGGACGACACAGCGCGATCTTGCCCATACGTAGAGTCCAGCATGGTACCTTCCCGGGCAATATCGAGACCCCAAACCATCTTGCTGTTCATGGGTTGATGCGTGAAGCCGATAACAAGGGGCGTCTCATCGGCTGCATCAAGACCATCGTCATTTGAGGTACCTGCGCCGAAATAGAAGGTGCTGCGTGCGGTGGTATCATTCAGCGCATAACCTGCACCATCCTGTGCCATAGCATGACCAGAAAACAGGCCAGCAACAAACATCGTAGCAATAAACGATTTCAATTTGATCATCTCAAACTCACAAGTTCAGGGAAATTCCCCGATATTTTGTCAGCGTCAGATTGATCAAGAGAAAGTTACTAGCATGGTAAAGGCTTTTTGCAACCTGCGGTTGTTGTATCTGGATTGCAACACGAAGAGCAGCGTGTGCAAATGTTCGTCGTGTTAGTTGATTTGCTTGCTTCATAGGTTGTTGACATCGCCACTGTCCGCAACCGTCATCGCCCCTCGGCTGATAACCGGGAGGCGGTTTTTTTGCGTTTGGGGGACATGCATGGTGTCTCCTATTTCCGCAATCTTCTCTTCTTCTCTTTCTTCTTCTTCCTTGGCATCTAGAGCACTGATTTTAGGTTGAAATACACAGCCGACCCGTAGCTATTGGGTGTAAGTCCCGTAGGTATTGGGTCGTTCAAACCCTTTGAACCGTAGAAATCGGGTCGCGAAGCCGTAGAAATCGGGTCGATCTGCTGGAAAGCCAGCATTCTATGCCCCCTGCCCTTCTGAGCGACCCGAATACTACGGGTTGGCGGCTTTCATTTGACCCGTGAGGTTTAGCCGTAGTTAAAAACAGAACACGCGGCTACGGTTTGGCATGGAAAACGACCCGAAAACTACGGTTTCAACGCTTGCACTGCGGCCACTAGGCGGCGAGATGCTTAAGCCTGCCGAGTTGGTCGAAGTGGACGGCGCGGAGAAACTAACGCTGAACGCTCGTCGTGCTTTCAACCTATTGCTGCACAATGCTCATGGGCCGGACATGGCGATCCCCCATCAGCGATTCACCATTCCTCTGACGGCGCTCAAATTCTCGCACGCAGGCAATGAGCGCCTGGCACAAGCCATCAAGTCACTCATGCGGACTATCGTTACTATCCGCTCTCCTGACAGAGTTGAGCTAGTGCCCCTCCTCGGCCGCACCACCATCGCTGATCGCAAGAGCGACCGTGGGTATCTCACCTACGAGTTCGACCCGGTCCTGGTGGAGCTGCTGCGCGACAGCCAGATCTTCGCCAAGCTGCAGCTCGACGTGATCCATGCAGTGTCCAGCAAGTATGCCCTGGCCCTTTATGAGATCGTCGCCAAGCGCGCGCGCCTGTCGTACGTTCGTTCCGAGACATTCGATATTGACCAGTTCCGCTCGATGCTGGGAGTCGAAGCCGGAAAACTGGGCACATATTCCAACCTTCTGAAGTTCGCGATCCGGCCGGCCTTTGAAGAGGTTAACCGGCTTGCAGAATTCCATGCGGCGTTCGAGCCGGTAAAGGTTGGGCGCAAGGTCGGCGCGATCAAGATCGCATGGGCCATCAAAAGCCCGGGGGCACAGAAGCTAGCATATACTGAGCTTCATGGGTCTCCTGCCCTTCCGCCGAAGAGCACGCAGCAATCAATTCCCGGCTTGTTGGAGTGACCGCGTTATGAATTTCCAGAGTGCCCCACCTGATCGAGCTGGCCCGAAGGCTGGAGGAGGCTTTGCGCGCCGCCGCCCTGCGGCGTGAAAAACAGCTGGCAGATGCGGCACACCGCAGACCCTCATGAGACAACCCCCGGCTGACTTCGGCACCCCCGCCCGCTCCGGCGCATAACACCTCATATCCGCCACAGCGCAGCCAGGGGTTGAACGAGGGTGGGCTGTGCAGGCAAGAAAAAG
>NZ_VDDC01000065.1:0-8182 GCF_006239215.1 Paracoccus haeundaensis | reverse complement strand
CTTTGCAGATCGCCTCCGCAAGGCCGGAAAACCGCACAAGGTCATCATCACCGCCGTCACCAGAAAGCTTGTCACTATCTCGAACGCCTTATGCAAGAGCCGTCAAAAATGGGCCGCAGCAACGGTCTGAGAGATACAGTTGCTAGGTGTTCAGTCCCGGCATCTGATGGATCGGGTTTAGGATGAATTTGCCTGGCTAGGCTGTCCAGATATTGCAGATGTATTCGTAGGGCGTGAGCCCTCCGAGCGTCTTGAGCCGGCGAGCGAAATTGTAGGCTGCCATGAAGTCCGCCAGGTGGGTGCGGAGCAGGTCGTGATCGTCGTAATGGAAGCGTTTGACGGTCGCGTCCTTGATCGTCCGGTTCATCCGCTCGACCTGACCATTCGTCCAAGGGTGGTTTGGCTCGGTGAGGCGCTGCTCGATACCGTTGGCCTCGCAGATCATGTCGAAGCGCATGGGCCGGGGAGAGATGGCGCTGCGATTCCGCGGCTGCTCGGCGAACTGAATGCCGTTGTCGGTGAGGATGGTGTGGACTTGATAGGATGAGCTGCCTGCCGGCGAATGCTTCGAGCATGTGCTTCAGGAACTCCCACGCCGTCTTCTTGTCCGCCTTGTCGACGAGCTGGGTCACGGCAAACTTGCTTGTGCGGTCGATGCCAACGAGCAAAAACAGTTTGCCCTTAGCAGTCTGCACTTCGGCAATATCGATATGGAAGAAGCCGATGAGGTAGCGTTTGAACTTCTGCCGCTTCGGCTTGCCGCCTCCCACGTCAGGCAGTCGAGAGATACCGTGGTGCTGAAGACACCGATGCAGTGCCGCGCGCGTCAGATGTGGAATAGAAGGCTGCAGGGCATAAAGGCAGTCATCCAGCGGCAGCAGTATATGCTAGTTTGACAGCTGGGACTGAGTACCTAGGCATAAGAGAGAAGTACCTGCGGCGCGTCAGGCTTTGCCTCCATTTCTAGGAGACAATTGTTTCATCAGAAGGGCGAAGTCGTATCGAACTGCGCGCGCATGAAGGCAAGCACACCTGCAGCATACTCCGTTCGATGCAAGGTCCTGACACCCTGTATCGCGACGAAGTCGAAAAGCGAGTTCTTTTCGGAAACTCCAAGTGCCATATGCCAGCCCAGAAACTGCTTGGTGGAGACGGCATCCCTGCTCAGAATGGTTTGCCCGTAGTGAGATCGGCTCTCATAGATACACCGTTCAACAATCCGAAGTTCGGCTTCCGGACCTTCGACCCATTGATGGAAGATCCCGTCCTCGCAATGCAGGTAGCCTGTAACGGCCATATTGCTGTTCCGGGATCGCGGGTGTTCCAGGATCATCCGGAACTCGAGATCATGGGGCTGAAGCAGTGTCTCACTGCGGTACGGAAAATTACGGACCAAACCGTCCTATCCTCAAAGGGCTACGTGTCGGGTGACGGCCAGAATGTTGCGTCTGGCATGACCATCAGTCCCAGCCATCAACCATTACCCTCCAGTGGCGGAGCAGATCAGCTGCACCGTAATCGCCATGCCGTTGGCGCTCCGTGGCAGCAGCTGAGATCATCGTCGCCACACCACTGCGATCCATCGCTTCCGGAAAGGCGAGCGTTGCGCGCAGAATGTTCAGCAGGATCCGCTCGGCCATCGCGCGTTGTTCGATCTCGTCCAGGAGGTCATCGCTCATATGCCTGGTCATATCGGATCTCATTCTACCCTAGCGTATCACGCCAAAATGTCTGCGCTTGATGCAACTCACATAGTGAGGGTCAAAACACAACCGTGACGCGATCGTTATCTATCTTAAAGTTGATGAGCGCTTACCGGATGAGCCCCTGCCCTATTCGCCAGCATCATCGATTACCGCCCCGGAGCCCATAATCCGATACGGCGCCAGGGCCGCTAATCGCCCGCGATCTCGCGAGCATTGGGCATCTATGGTCTTCTCATGCTGGCCCGAGCGTTCGCCCGCAGCGTACTACGTCGCAGATGGCACCGGGCTTGCCCTTGCAGCCGTGAAAGTTGCCGCATCCGTCGCGTCATATCGAACCGGACCTTAACTTCAAATTAACCAATATCCGGCATTCTTTTCTCATGAGCCGACTCAGTAAAAATACCGCGATAGTTGGGCTTTCAAGAATAATGGGAAAAGGGCGCCTGCATGACCACAACTGTCATCCTTCTCATGATCGTGGCTGCCACGGCGGCCGGTGACTACCTGATCAAGGCGGCATCGTTGAATACGCAGGGTATTGCATCAGCGAAATTCATGGCTGGAGCAGCACTTTATGCACTACCGGCAATTGGATGGTTCTCCCTCATGAAAAACCACACTCTGGCCACGGTTGGCATCATCTATAGCTGCTCAAATATTTTAATCTTATTTGCCCTCGGATGCTTCGTTTTCAAAGAAGCTATTTCGGCGAGGGAATTGACAGGAATCGGGCTTGCCGTCGCTGCAATTCTCGTGCTGCACAAAACGTAGAACTGCCAAGCGACACCGTCCACACAATCGAGGCAACGAAGCAACATGCTGACTGTAGACCACAACATCAGCCAAAGCACGATCCATGGCCTAGGAGTTTTCTCAAATGAGAAAATTGCAGCTGGGCAGCTTGTCTGGACCTTCAGCCCGGTTGTAGACCGAGAAGTTCCAATCGAGCAGCTGCTTAAGATGCCCGATCATGTTCTTCGAATGTTTGCCCGCCATGCTTGGTACGTCAAGGAGCGAGGCACCTTCGTCATCGGATTAGATGGTGACTACTTCATGAACCACTCGGACGAACCCAATCTCACCGACGATGGTGAGCATATGTATGCCGCTCGAGACATAGAAGTCGGTGACGAGCTGACATGCGATTACAGCACAGTCACCGTCGTTGAGTTCGATCCGAACAAAGGACATGCACATGCCGAGGACATTCGTGAATTCTATACGAAGATCTTTCAGCAAGATGCCCATCAAAGAGTAACTGCGGAGGTTGGCATGCTCGCTCCTATATCGAAGTTAGCACAACTGCAAATGAGAAGTTGTGCTTAATATTCTTGCCTGAATCTTTCCCAACAGGACGTTTGACGATGGTGATGTTTTCTGGAGCTTCAATCGGACTATCCAATCGCATTGCCACCGTTGCGCTTTACGGCACATTGTTGCTCTATCTGGCGATTGGAGTATCACTGGAGTCATTGAGAAGGCAAATCAACCACCAAGCAGAACTCGAAGCTGGCCGTCAGGTCGTTCACAATATCAGTCTGCTGCATGATCAGGTCAGGCAATTTGCCAGAGACTACAACAATTGGGGCGATGTATATCAAGCAATTATCGACAAAGACTTTGAGTTTGTTTCAAATAACTATGGCATCACGGCCGTCAACGGAGATATGTTTGATCGCGCCGTCATCTACGATGGTCTGCTAAAAGATCCTTTGGCTTGGAACTCTACCGGAACCCGAGCGCCACACCAGTCATCTCTCTCAATCTGGGCTTTGGAGCAGATACGTCTTGGCGTAGACAGGTTGCCACGCGAAGGTCGGGCCACATTCGATTTCGCTATCTTGAAAGATGGCGAGGTTCAATTCGGAAGCGCGTCACGCATCCTGCCAGATACCGAAGAGGCTCTTGCAACGGCGAACCGAGATGAAGCGTCAATTGGAGCTATTTTACGAACAGTTACAAATGCGCAGTTGACCGACATAGCGACCAGCTCAAATGTTACAGATCTTCGACTATCAAACTCCCTAAGAAACCCTGCAATCGCAACGCCACTAATCGGTGTTGATGGCAGGCCAATAGCATATCTCGACTGGATTCCGCCGCACCCAGGAAACGAACTTCTAAGCCATATAGCACCTATAATCGCGCTGATATTTATCGTTCTCGGGGGTGTCGGTATTGGCGGAGCGCGCCTCCTGCGCGACCACGCAAATACTCTTGCCCTGCGGGAGGACGATGCCAATCGACTTGCACGGTCCGATCCATTAACAGGCCTTCCCAATCGCCTTGCACTTAAGGAGTATATCGAACGCCTTGAGTCTACCGGTATCAACAATTACGCAGTGATTCTGCTAGATATTAACAACTTCAAGAAAGTTAATGATCTTGCGGGCCATCAGGGTGGCGATGAACTCATCAAGACTTTCGGAAACAATTTACGTGCGGCAACAGACAAACAAGTTTTCGTCTCTCGTGTCGGCGGTGATGAGTTCATCGCGGTCGTCAATACTTCGGGTGATATAATCGAATTATCTCGCTGCACTGTCGACCGCTTCATGCAGGCAACTGGTGTTTGCTTTAATTACCGAGGCCTACAATTTCCTATAACATCTTCGTATGGCATTGCTGCCAGAAAAGATGCAACACGCTCTTTTGAGGATCTTTTAGGAGATGCGGACCGTGCAATGTATGCGTCAAAAAAGGATGATGGCAACCACGTCACAGTTTACGATGCGGAGCTTGATGCGGAATACACTTTTAGAAGGAAAATCGAGGAAGCACTTCGCTTGGCCATCAGATCGCCGGATGAGTTCTATATGCTTTACCAGCCTATCGTTAATGCGCGGACTATGGAATTACACTCGGTGGAAGCGCTGGCGCGCTGGAATTGTGCATCCCTCGGACCTATTGCTCCTGACGTGTTCATTTCCGTTGCAGAAAAAAGCGGCCTGATAGTCCAACTTGGATCGCTCCTTCTTAAAAAAATATTTTGCGACATGCAGTGCAGGCCAGATTTACGCTTTAATATCAATATTTCTCCTTTGCAACTTCTGTCGTCGGGTTTCATTCCGACGCTGACACGCTTGTTGGGAGAGCATTCCATATCACCAAGCCGAATTGAAATTGAGCTTACCGAAGGCGTTCTTGTTTCAAATTGCGATACGGTCCAAGCTCAATTGAAGCAACTCAGACAGATGGGAATCACTACGGCACTTGACGATTTCGGAACCGGCTTTTCTTCCATCGGCTATCTTCAAAAGATGCCCCTCGATACTCTTAAAATTGACCGAAGCTTTGTATCGGGGCTTGGAGACGACAAGGTCCTTGCAAATGTACTACACTCGATTGTATCCCTCGGCCGCACCTTAGGAAAATCAATCACGGCGGAGGGCGTTGAAACGCTCTATGAGGCAGAGATTCTGGCTGATGTGGGGTGCCATTATCTTCAAGGTTATCTTTTCAGCCGGCCTCAGCCCCTTGATCAAATCCTTAAGGCAGCTGGCAACGGTCATTCTCTCACGGGCGAGCCTTGTGCTCAGCAGCTTCGTCGAGCCCTCGCTAGCTAGGTTAATGTGAATCAATTTTCATAAGCTGAGGAATATTTTCTTAATATATTGTCGTATTTTGCGAACCTTTGATGTATTAGCTGCAATTCGAGACGCACTCAGAGTTGGCTTCACCAAGGGTTGTGGCAAGAGAACCCGCCAATGACAGAGCATGCTATAACCTTGAATGCAATAATAGTGACCAAAATCGTACCAAATAAAATAGCAAACGCTTGGCTGGAGCATTAGCAACCTACCAAAAATATTCCGAGGAGAATATGCAGATTTTTTGGACGGTCCTTTCTGCATTTGGCTAGAAACCACACTGCTATGCAATGATCTTATCCTGTCACTCTCGGCTGGAAGCAGAGGGTACAGGAGTAGGCGTACAATAGGGTTGCTTTGCCCCCTGAAAACTGGACCGTTTGAAGCTGGAGTTTTCGGTTAACCTTCCCTGGCTGGGAGAGGAGCAGAGAACGATGAAAGCATCGAGGTTCACGGAGGCGCAAAAGGCGTTCATCCTGAAGCAAGGCGAGGAAGGCACGCCGGTGGCCGAGATCTGCCGCAAGGCCGGGATCAGTCAGGCGACCTACTTCAACTGGAAAAAACGGTATGGAGGTCTGCTGCCTGACGAGATGCGCCGGCTGAAGGCGCTTGAGGACGAGAACAGCAGGCTCAAGAAGATCGTCGCCGACCTGACCCTCGACCGGGAGATGTTGCAGGACGTCATCCGCCGAAAGCTCTGAGGCCTGCCCGGACACGGGAACTGGTCGACGGGATGTTGGTGAGCTGGGGCATATCGATCCGCCGGGCATGTGGTGCCCTGTGCTTCGACCCGTCGAGCTACCATTACAAATCCCGCCGAACCGGGCAGGCCGCACTGGAGCTGAGGATCCGAGAGATCTGCGAAACGCGGGTGCGCTACGGATATCGGCGTGTCCACGTTTTGCTGCGACGAGAGGGATGGCAGGTGAACATCAAGAAGACACGCAGGATTTACAATGAGTTGGGTCTGCAGCTCAGGAACAAGAACCCGAAACGGCGGGTGAAGGCCAAGCTGCGAGACGATCGCCAGGAGGCAGTCGGACCGAACGATGTCTGGGCTATGGATTTTGTTCATGACCAACTCGCCCTCGGCAACAAGCTGCGGATCCTGACGATCGTGGATACGCACTCCCGTTTCTGTCCAGCAGCCGACCCGCGCTTCGCTTATCGCGGTGAGGATGTGGTCCGGACACTGGAACGGGTCTGTGCCCAGGTCGGCTATCCCAGGACGATCCGGGTCGACAATGGCAGCGAATTTATCTCTCGCGATCTCGACCTGTGGGCTTATGCCAACGACGTTACCCTGGACTTCTCACGCCCTGGAAAACCTACTGACAATGGCTTCATCGAGGCGTTCAACAGCAAGCTCCGGTCCGAATGCCTGAACGCGCACTGGTTCATGAGCCTTGCGGACGCGCAGGAAAAACTGGAGACTTGGCGTAGGCACTACAACGAAGACCGACCCCATAGCGCGATCGGATATAACGTCCCGATCGCCCTGCATTATCCCGGCGGCGCAGTCAGCCCGTCGCCATGACCAAGCCGGAAAACTCCAGCAACCGGCGGTCCAAGGTTGGGGAGCAGCGCACAAACCGGAAAACTCCAGCATCCGGCGGTCCAAGGTTGGGGAGCAGCGCAATCAACCCGCGGATTCTACGAATGGCTGGAGGAGAGTCGGGTCTCAGGTCATTCCACATTCTCAGCATAGTGTTAAACTGATCATGACCAGTGTGTCCGGCATCTGACAGCCTCTGATGACGGTGCTTCAATCATGAATCGCGCCTTCTGTAATAAGTATGTACGGATAGCTGGACCGGAGCGTGGTCATTCCCATCACTGATCCCGGAAACTGCCCTCTGCTAGCGATCAACCGCAACAGCATTTTTCAGTGAGGAACTGTAGAGCTGGGAACTCCTTCTTCTCTCGTATACCAGTTCCGTAGTAACGACGAGAATTTGAGCATGAGCATATCACAATTTGACCCAGTGGTTCTCGTTGTAGAGGATCAAGGGCTTCTGCGTATGACAGCTGTCTCGATCATGGAGGATTCGGGTTTCGAGGCGGTTGAGGCCAAGAACGCGGATGAAGCCCTGACAATGCTGAGGCACTATCCCGACATTCTCGTCGTGTTTACGGATATTGACTTGAACGCTGAGAAAGACGGCTTCTGGCTTGCCGAGCAGATCAAAATCGGATGGCCGAAGATCGATGTCATCGTGACGTCAGCATACCCTAGACCGAAGAACTACAATCTCGATAACGTCATCGCCTACTATGAAAAGCCTTACTCGGAGAAAGATCTAATCAATCAGATCCAGAAGGCGGTTTTCGGATCCCGGCGTGGTCGCTCCATTGCAGAGTTTGTAAGCTACTAGGCGTTGGTAGGTTGCAGTTGTCAGCGTGAGCTTTGGTCGCTCGGCAACGATTTCAAGCTCATGGAGATGGCGACACCTGGCGACGGAATTTTCCACGCCAATCGGTAAGCGATACCACCTTGCAGACAGTACTCACTGTGCTGTCTGCAAGCCACCGCGTCGGCCAATCTGGCCCTGAGGCGATGTAGCATGACAAGCAGCCATACTTGTGAGGGTTCATCTTATCAAGTTCGTTCCCACATACATCGCAGAACCGGTAAGCGCACATTCGCCGAGAATCTCCATCTTAAGCGAATTTATGCTTAACCGGATTCTGCTAATAAATCCATAATTGACCTGCACAAAACCAGCATTGTCTTCGCACGGGCAAGTTTGTCACAGAATTTAGGCACGCCTACGATAACAAGAACCAGAGCTTGCGACAGATAGGTTGTGTTAGGGTCAGGACTTCGGTAACGGGGTCGTTTCAGTCAAGCGGTTTCACGCATGCGCCGTTGTCCGCAGAGCAGCG
>NZ_VDDC01000064.1:0-8528 GCF_006239215.1 Paracoccus haeundaensis | reverse complement strand
ATCTATGCCTTCTGGCGCCAGTTCGGGAACCTGGCCGGCGTGATGGAGAACGTCCACGCCGTCTCGACCGAGGGCGAGGTCACCCGCTGGACCCTGCGCGGCCCGGGCAGCGACATCACCCTGCGCACCCGTGCGTGGCCGTCCGGCTTGCGTAAATGTATCCGGCCTCTGATCAGTCAGCCGCTTTTGGCGGCAAGGCCTTGATGAGATCCGCCTCTCGGGTTCCAGATTAGTGGTGCGGGATCGCGTCCCGCTTTTTTGCGCGTGGCTTACCCCAGGTTGATCAACCGTTTGGTCATCACTTTCCCCTGCAATCGGTTCTGCGGTCGAAGGGTCAGCTCAACGCTGCGCCTCTCGACGGCAGGCAGACGGCGCCGGGCCTTGTGAGGATAGCCCATACGATCCGGGTCAGCTTGTTTGCCAAGGCGACGACGGCCTTGTTGCGGTGGGTTCGTACCTCAAGGGCTGAGAGCCAGTCACCGAGGGCATGGTTCGCCCGGTTCAGATGCAGAAAGCAGGACCGCGCGCCGTGAATGATCAGTCGCCGCACATAGCGATTGCCGCGTTTGCTGATACCGAGAAGGGTCTGCTTGCCCCCGGTCGAATGCTCTGCCGGCACCAGTCCGAGCCAAGCGGCCAGATCGCGCGCCTTGCGGAATTGCCGTCCGTCCCCTGCCGCTGCGACGATCGCGGTCGCGCCGAGAGCTCCGATGCCCGGGATGGTCACCAGGCGACTGACCGCGTCATGCTGGCTGGCATAGGCTTCGACCTTACCGGTCGTGCCCTTCGATGTAGGCGAGGTCATCGAGCAGCTCTTCGAGCAGCACCCGCATGGCGGGGGTCAGGTCATTCTCCACATTGCTCAGATGCCGACGGATGTCGGCATGAAAGCCGCCAGCGCCGACTCGCATCGCCAGTCCATGTTCAAGGCAGAAGGCTCGCGCTTGGTTGATCAGCGCCGTCCGCTGCCCTACGAGCCGGTCGCGGATGCGATGCAGGGCCCGCAGATCGATCTGCTCGGGTGTGCGAACCTCGACGAAGCACATCGTCGGCCGCGTCATCGCCTCTGCAATCGCCGCCGCATCGACCGTGCCGGTCTTGTTCGATTTGACATAAGGCTTCACGAAGTGCGCCGGAATGATCCGGGCATCATGGCCCATCGTGGCAAGCCGCCGCGCCAGCCATTGCGAGCCCGGGCAGGCTTCCATGCCGATGAGTGCATTCGGCGCGGCATCGAAGAAGGCCAGCAACGTGTCGCGCGAGAACTTCGCGCGTTGGATCACCGATCCGGCGGCATTCAGGGCGACGACGTGGAACACCTTCTTGCCGATGTCGATGCCGAAGGCCGCCGTTTGAGGATCAGGTTTGGTGCGCATCCTTTCTCTCCGTTTGATGGTGGTGCCACGATGCTACGCCGGGGCGCGGGGCGGGCCATCTCATTAGACGCGGGGGCGACTTCGCTCACGATCGCGCACCAAGCGAGCGGCGTGAAAGGCCTGTTATTCCAGTTCGCGACCCTGACAGATGTCGTTGACAGATGTCCGAAGAGGCGATCCCAATGACCCTTTTGGGCGGCATCGGCAAGCTTATCGGGCCGGTGATCGGCGCGGGGCTGATGGTGACAGTCATCGCCGGGGTCGTGTTCATGGTCAGCGTGCTGCTGTTCCGGCGCGACCTGGTGGGCGAGCTCTATGCCTCACGGATCGGCCGTAGCTTGGGGGTTGCATCCGACACCTCACCCCTCTCAAAGCCCGTACGTCAGAGGACTACTAGCCCTGCCGATGCAGATGTACTGCCGTGACAGCCGTATTCACCCCTGTGGCGTCGTTAGATGTGATACGATTTATCGCACCCGCAGTCAGTCGCCGGGGAGGCATTCAATAGCCGCTGCTCAAGTGTCAGAACGAGTTTTGTCAGCGACAACTGTTCAGACAGATATGTCGTACGCAATAGCATGCCCGTACAGAAACAGATCAGCCGCGGCCCGTGCACATGTCGCCAACTGCTCTTTCGTGAACCCGAAGCCGGTCAGCATGGCATGTTGACTGAACCCTACCCAGTCCCCTTTCCAAGGCCAGAACCCAAACCAGTACCAGAACCAAACCCAAAATACGGTCCAAATAAAGTAGCAGGCTGCGAACCTCATGTCAGAACCTCCGGGCACACTCCAGGATCCGGAGCTGTGCCGGATCGTGACGTTGACCGAACTGTGGCCACCTGACGATCCCTGATCATAGTTTTTTAGAAGCTACAACAGACCTTGGATCTAGAATTGCGTTCTGGTGTCGACGTCTGGTCACTGGAGCCCAGTTGTTGGTTTGGGTCAGGTTCTCTACAACAATAATTGCGAGCGTCATCATGAGATCGATGCTATTGAATAGGCGAAGAATGATCTGACGTTTCCAGTACCCCCAAGTACGTCGGCCTCCGCCGCCGCGTCTTTTAACGCGGGCTTCGAAACGAACCCCAATAAGCATACTTCAAGGAATGTGGAGAGTTCCGGACAGATTTTCGCAGAACTTAGCATGCTGTGCAATATTTGCCTGTTCGATAGCCCCGGGCGACAATACGAGGTCCCGGGAACCATTAGCCCGCACCTTGGGGCCGACGATAGAGCAGTTCTCCAGTCACCAAGCCGCCCGTGATCTCGCCATCGATGATCGCAGCCGACGGCAATCGGTGATTGGAAATCGATCCAGAACCGCTTTCTATTTGTAGTCAGCCTGACCTGATGCGTTGACCAACTGGGCAATGGCAGGTTCAATGCTGCAACTTAGCATCGAAGGATGGCAAGGTGACAAAGCGTATCGAGAAGAACTCGTTGATCTTGCGCAGTAGGAACGTCAGCCAACGCATTAGCCTTGTTGATACAGCGTTCGAGCACCCGACGCCGGACTATCGGCCGGGGCATTTGCTTGTCGTTCCTGGTGTTGATACAATCCCTAAGGGCTGGCGGCTGGTCAGCAACTTTGACGCCGGCGGTTCTGATGTCAGTGTTATAGTCCGAGTGGATGAGGAGGCGCTTGCGCCATCGAGCCTCCGGCATCCATCAATCGCTTCGGATTTCCATGTTCATAGCGGCCACAGCTTAACCGACACTTATGTCAATTCCGG
Organism: Paracoccus haeundaensis; assembly: GCF_006239215.1. NCBI lineage: Bacteria > Pseudomonadati > Pseudomonadota > Alphaproteobacteria > Rhodobacterales > Paracoccaceae > Paracoccus > Paracoccus haeundaensis. The sequence continues at coordinate 5,414 of NZ_VDDC01000064.1, read as the reverse complement.
TATAGAAGGTTGGCCGGGAAACCTCGCCAATATATTTATTGGAGAATTTGGTGAACCTGCATGGGTCGATCGGCGTACGCATGCTCAGGATACGGTTCCAGGATCGCCAATGTCTATTCGGTGGGAGCGCCGGGATCTGCTGGCTCGAACCAACATTGACGCATTCCAGTCGCTGACAATTACCGAAGGAGGCCCTCCACCGCGCGTTTCGGAGCAGGCATCTGAGGGCATGATCGATACGCTGACACATCTGATGCTGTTTTCCGAGAACGCGCTGGCGCGCGGTGACGGAGGCAAGGGAGCTGAGGTTATCCTATGGTCCATCTGGCCCAGTTTGAACGGTTTGTCCGATCGGCCGGAATGGTCAGATCTTGGCAACTTTCGTGCCTGTCTACCGGAATATGGCCGCAGCTTCAGGTATCTTGCGGATTATGCAACGTGGAAAATACACCAAAACCACAAGGCTCTTTCCCCGGAATGGCGTATCTGGATCATACCAGGTCATGCTTGGATGGCGCGCATCTACGACGATATATTAGGGTCCGCTGTTCCGGGCCTGACGAAGATAGATGATTTGTTCCAGGATGACATTCATCTCAATCCTATTGGGGAGTATGCGGCGTCGTTGCTTGTATTCACGATGCTGTATCAGATTGACGCGCGGACCCTCAACTATATGCCGTCCCCTGACACCATTGCGCCAGAACTGGATGCCTATCTCAAACGCGTCGCATGGGAGGTGGTAAAGTTGGAGGAGGCGGCCGGCTTGGGCGGCATGGCTAATAGCGATAAAGCTTTTGATCCTGCACTCCATGGTGACCCTTTGGGGTGAAACTGGGGGCCAAAACTGGTACCGGACGACGGTTCTGACACACGAATTGCCCTAGTGATCCTTCGGGTTGGGATCGAACGTGCGCGCAAATTCTGCACTTCAAAAGCGCCCAGTTGATGTTCTCTAATTTCTTCCGTGCTAGACCGGAGGCCCACAGAACTGAATCTGAGAACGGTATGAACCGCAGATCCATGGTAAATGCGATGGTGCTGGGCGTGGGCGGAGCGATGGCCGCCGCGTTCGGTTGGCATCATCATCAGCGCACTAAATTGCCTCAAGAGATGGTGCTTAAACCGCGGTCCGTATTGTCCGCCCCGGACCGCATCGGTTCTGTTTTCCATCTAGGACATAGCCTCGTCGGCCCAGATATTCCGCATATGTTGGCGCAACTCGGTGGGAACAGTTATGCAAGCCAGATTGGCTGGGGTACGACACTCAAGGCCCACTGGACCGAAGGCGATGCCTTGGCAGGATACAAGCTTTACGCGAGCGGGGATCGTGAGCTGATCCCTGCGCATCAAGCGTTATCAGCACCCGGTATCGACGTCCTAGTGATGACTGAGATGGTTGAGATCCGCGATGCCATAAACTGGTTCGATAGTCCCCGATGGTTAGCCGAGTGGGCGGCTCTTGCCCGCCAACGCAATCCAGCCATCCGCATTTATCTCTATGAGACATGGCATTCGCTTGACGATCCTGGTGGATGGCTGGAGCGGATCGATAACGACCTGAAAGCTTACTGGCAGGGCCGGATCATTGCCCCTGCGGAAACTGACCATCGCACAGGGGAGATTTTTGTCATACCCGGAGGTCAGACAATTGCCGCAGTTGCACGTGCGGCGGAGGTCGGTGAACTTGCTGGAGTGACTTCACGTAAGGAGTTGTTCGCCCGAGATGAGGCGGGGGGTCAGGATATGATCCATTTGAATGATCTTGGCGCCTATGTCATCGCCTTGGTCCATTTCACCGTCATCTATCATAAAAGCCCGGTTGGCCTTCCTTACCAGCTTCTGCGCGCAGACGGCACTCGCGCTGTCAGCTTTGGCGCCGAAGCGGCAATGCAGGTCCAGCGCATCGTGCGCGACGTAGTCCTTCGTTTGCCGCAAACTGGTGTAGCCCGCGAACGCCTCAGCTAATCTTCACCGTCCGCTGCTAGGACATCTAGAATAAAAACTTACAGTTCCTTACTACCTTTAACATATCGCTTTGTAACCTGTCTCTTTAAATTCCTTGCAATCTTAAATAGCCGTGCTGTCGGTTTTTCATCGTTAGAAAGATCTTTTGGTTTAGAAGATTGAATATAGCTGCGCTGGAGAAGATCTGCGGCAGCATGCCAGTTTGCGGTTAAAGCCCTATCATGAATTCCGGTGAACGTGAATGATGCGAGATCTGTCTCGTCTATCATATCCCGGTTCGTCTTCACGAAAACGACCTCTAAAGGTGAAAGACTTCGTCCAAAGAATGCCGACCGCCATAGAACGTCGCCCTCTCTCGCCGTGGTATTCTTAAACATGATTGCACTGTCTTCACAGTTGAAACGGCTGTATACGGGCAAAATCGAGTCAAAGCTCCAGCCTTTTCTAAAAATCTCATTTGATAACCGGAGTTCATAGGCTAGTATCACGTCAAACTTATTGTAAGCCTCATTGGATTTGTAAAAATCAATCTTTACGAGATGGTTTAGTGCCTCTCGTGTCAGCGCATATGATGTCGTCTGTACATGCGATCTATTGCATTCGGACAAGAACATTTCATTATACTGGCTCTTGAAATTTGAACATTCGGGGAGAATATTTATGGAAGCACCCACCAAATGGACATTTCCTTTTAGTTTGGACGTAAATATTTCAGTCCAGGATCTGGACAGGTAAGGGGGAGTAAAAGGCCCCCTTACAGATGAATTGACAAAAATGTAAAAATTGTAAGATTCCTTATAGTGATTTTTTACATATGTCGCATATCCTCCAAAATCGTTATTTATATTTTCTGTGTATATGTATTTCACGTTATCAAAATGGGGAAGGGTCAGAGAGCACTCACCAGAAATGATAATGTAATAGTCTGCCTGTGCGTGTATAGCGGTAGATAAAAAATAGGTCAGGTTGTCACGATACACACTATCTTTCTCGAAATAATGATAGATCACCGCCGTGCCAGTGGCCATCCCGACCCTCCTTGCTTGGTTCGTTACCGCTGATATGTATATTTAGCTTACGCGAAAATGTTGGACATCTTTGCTGAGTTTAACGAGAGTGCTCAAATATACCAGCAAACTTACAGGGCGATTTAGTTAATCTTTTGTTAGGACGCCCATAATTCTCTTTGCGATTTTCAAAGGTGAATGCCCATGAATCATTTTGCCTCCGTTTCGGTGATCATTACTGCTCGTGACGCAGTTGCGACCATCGCAGACGCGGTCAGCACAGCCTTGGTCGATGCTGAGACCGCCGAGGTCATCGTCATCGACGATGCCTCGAACGACGACACGGCGGCGGCAGCCGAGTCGGCCGGACGGGGCGATGACCGCCTGACAATCAGCCAGTGCGCTGTCAATATTGGTCCCGCCGCAGCGCGCAACCGGGCAGTGGAGATGGCTACGGGCGATTTCGTGGCGGTTCTGGATGCCGATGATTTCATCTTGCCCGGACGCTTTACCCGGCTGCTGGCAGTTCCCGATGTCGATATGATGGCCGACAACATCCTGTTCGTTGCCGAGCACGCGGGCCCAGGCAATCTGCCTCCGACGCCGCCAGTCAACCCCCAGGTGATCGACATCGACCTGGCTAGCTTCGTGCGTGCCAACCATTCGCCGCGCGGTACCAGCCGTAAAGAACTGGGCTTTCTGAAACCCCTAATGCGTCGCGCGTTCCTGCGGGACCAAGGATTGTGCTACGACGAGACCATGCGCCTAGGAGAGGATTACGACCTTTATGTACGGATGCTGCAGCAAGGCGCACGGTTTCGCCTTTCAACGGAGGTTGGATATGCCGCGCGCTGGCGAGAGGATTCGCTAAGTTCGCGTCATCAGACGGCTGATTTGCAGGCGCTGTACACGGCCGCGCTGGCGCATCTCGCAGTGGACGGGATGGATGACACTACCCATGCCGCCTTGGCGGCAATTGCCGACGAATTGCGCCAGCGCTTTCTCTTGCGCGAATTTCTAGACCAGCGCGCGAAGGTTGGCCGGGCCAGAGCTATCCTTTCGGCCTGCCGCGATCCAATGACCTTTGCCCCCGTGGTCCGCGGCATTCTTGCCGACAAGTTTTCCACGCGTAGGCCTGCTGCCGCATCCCGGATCGGCCGTCTACTAATCGAATAGGGGTAACTTCCGCTTGGCCTAAGGAGTTTAAGCACCTTATTCGACTCTATGAAGCGAAAACCCCGGCGCGGCAGATCGCGCCGGGGTTGTCTCACGAGGGTCTGCGGTGCGCCGCATCTACCGTCCGTATTTCACGGCCCAGGGCGGCGGCGCGCAAAGCCTCCAGCGCTCGCTGTCGCCTGGAAGGTCGAGGACATCGCAGAGTGAATCGATTTTTCGTGCTCCGCCCTCTGAGAACTGGACCGTTTGAAGCCAGAGTTTTCAGCTAACCTTCCCTAGCTGTGAGAGGAATTGAGAACAATGAAAGCATCGAAATTCACGGAGGCGCAGAAGGCGTTCATACTGAAGCAGTGCAAATTGATGTACCTAGGCAATCGATCACCAGATCACCCTGCTCCTGCGATTGGGCTACTCAAAAGTGTGCCGACTGCCCACTGCACGCTGGAAGACAACGGCGATCGGTACATGCGCATATAGACTGCGCGTTAGTTGACGACATAACCGCTCCAGCCCAGCACACCCACTCGTCTTCGGTGGCATCCAAAGGTCGGAGTGCCCCCTTTTCAAGCTCGCACAAATGCGATGATCCGCGCAGTCTTAATGGCCCGACGCAAAAATTTGCCAGTGGGTCATGCCTGGTGAAATTTCTCGTAATAAATCGTTAACCAACACCACATAACGTTCCTGAACAAAGAGCAACAATAATGGGACGGGATCTGGAATGGCGACAATCAGAGGGTCGGGTGCAGACGAGACGATGCGGGGCACGACACAATCAGACGTAGTCTGGGGTTTTGAAGGGTTGGACACCTTCCACTGGCAGGCCGGAGTGGGCAACGACACGTATCACGGCGGTACGGGAATGGAGCGGTACGATGCCAATCCCTATACGCCCGGCAACCCCGGTGGTGACAAGCTGATCCTGGAGGGCTCAGTCGGCGCACGTATCGATATGCGTTCGACAGATAGCGGCAGCGTTCAGATCGGCAGCGAGCGCCTGGACTTCACCGGCATCGAGCGCATCTACGGCACCTCGGGTAGCGATGTTGTCTATGCAACAAACGCCACGGTCAACACCTCCGGTAGCGGAATATCCGCCCACGGTCTGTCGATCTTCACCGGTGCTGGAAATGACCGTATCTCAGGATCGCAGTTTGACGACGTTATTGATGGAGGTTCGGGCAACGATACCATCAGCGGCGATGGCGGAAACGATTTTATCCACTCTAATACCGGCAATGATCTGATTTATGGCGGCGCCGG
>NZ_VDDC01000063.1:0-9223 GCF_006239215.1 Paracoccus haeundaensis | reverse complement strand
TGAAATATGTGCCATGGCCCGAGGATACCATGGCCACATTAGGCTGGGAATCCTGTTTGGGTTTTCACACGGTCTGGATCGTTTGCGCAGCAGCGTCAAACGTGTTGCAAAATTCGTCAATTGAGCGAGTTCTGTGACATGCCCACTATGGCGTAACTTTTGCACCATTGATGAGGCCAAACGTAGCGACAGGTGGCTAGTCACGCGTATCAATGAACGGGGAAGACCATCGTCTGCAGAACGATGCCTATGAGGCGGCCAAGTGTACTACACGTGTCTGCTCGATGATGGCCCGCTCGGGCAGGCTCAGCGTGCCCAAGGGGCGTTCCGCACTCTGCGGCTTGGCAGCGGCTGGAGTTGCCTCCGCCTGACCACCGGCATCAGCGCATGTCAGACTTGCAGTGGTCCCACAGGCACGTTAGGGTCGTGACATGCCTGCCGTCCACATGCCGCGCCATGGCACCGGTTGTTCATCCTCGGACAAGCGGCAGTCGGATGAAGGCTTCATCGTCATCACTGACTGCGATACGGGGGATGGCGACCCTGCATGCCGTGATGACGGCCTTCGCATGGGCCAGATTGATAGCGAGATCTTTGCTCGTCTTCACGCGATAGTCCACTGGCAGCTCCGCCGTTTTTTGACAGCGTTACCTCGCATCTCTTAACGAAGGGTTAACCGTACGCCGATCGATATCACGGCGAAGACGGTCTCGGCGTATCACCGCGGCAGGCCTGCTGTGGTCTGGCGACCTGCAGTCGGTGCAGCGTGCGAGTGCGTATGAAACCAAGGCCGCGGGATTTTTGTTGATCCCATTCATCAGTGTGTCCTGCGGAGGGGCGATAGTGGTCACTCATATGCAACGACGAAAACTTCAAGCGCCGCGTGTCGTGATCACTGCCAAGATCATCACATCATCCAAATCGGCCCGCATCGATCCGATACAGATGCGGGACGGGTTTCTGGAATTGATGGTTGACCGGAAGGTCGACCAGGCCATTCGCGCGATGCATCCCGACCACAAGTAAGGTCGGTTTCTAAAATCGACGAACCACTGAAACCTTGCGACTCGTTCTCTTTTCCTTCCAATCGACCGGAAGGAGACAGCCCTGCCCCGTCATCGAATCCACAAGCGATATTTCCGGAGATCCGGGCCCTCTAGGTCACCTGGTGCGATGAGTGGCAGGGCGATCGGTATTCTCTGGCTGCGGGCCATCTGAGCGATGCTAGTCGCGTGGGATGTGATGGCCGATTATTCACCGCGCGACACGCTGTCGCTTCAGTTCGGCAGCAGGATCCTCCGGACCAGGCTGCCGGAATGATCCGACATCCGACATCCTGTGCGTTATTTTGTCCCATAGCCGGATAAAGCACAAAAGAAGAACTTGCGCAGTGGTGACGCTGGTAGGCTGAATGATGAACGCTCTCGACCATCTGATAAATGATCTCCTGGGCGCAAGTAAGGAGATCGGTTTGTCCGTGCATGATCTCCGCAAATTTCAATCCGAGCTTGCCAGGCACCAGGCGATCAAGACAATGCTCGATGCGAAGGTGAGCTTTGCCATCAGGATGTTCGAGCGGAACGACTGCTTGCCATCATCGGATCAATGACGGCTCAGTCTAACTTAGCGGACCTGTGTCCCCGACTGCGCGTGCATGAAGGCAAGCACAGCCCTTGCATACTCTTGATGATCGGCAGTTCCAGCTTCATGTGACGCAATGAAGTTGAATAACGAGTTTTCCTCCGACAAACCGAGGGCCATGTCCCAACCCGGGAACTGCCGGGTCGGGACAACATTCCTACCCAGAACTGTAAGCCCATGATGGGATTTGCTGTCGTAGATGTAGCGCTCAACAACTTGCAGTTCTGCCTCCGGGCCTTCTATCCACTGGTGGAAGATCCCATCCTCCCAGTGAAGATACCCCGTGATGTCCATGTTGCCGTTACGATGACGCGCTTGGGCCAAGATGGCCTTGAGCTTCGGGTCCTTCGGCTGAAGGGTCGTTTCGCTACGGTACAAAAGATTGGTAATCAAAGTGTCCTACCTCTCGCAGAGGCAAGTTTCATGCCTCGGGCGACCAGCAATAGGAATAGCTGATCATCAAAGGCTAACCTTAGTTAGTCAGTTAGACTGATAGCTGATCACGCGGATAAGCCTCATGGCACGCTTAGAAGAGTAGGATATCTTCCGCAATCGCTTCCGCGGTTATGCCTTTACCTATAAGCGTGATGACGTTTCCGTTTCCGAAATCCAAAACCGCCTTCGTCGGAGTTTCCGTGATGATGTCGTAGAACCCTGGAACAGACTGGCGAAGGATAGCATCATCTATCATGAGCCGGTCGATCCCAACCTGATAGTCTGTGATGTTATCGGAGCCGCCGCCTGCGTGGAACACGAACGTGTCGGCACCAGCCCCACCAGTGAGCACGTCGTTACCCTGTGATCCAATCAACGTGTCATTTCCGGCGCCGCCTTGGATTGTATCGGAGCCAATGCCGCCTACCAATTTGTCGTTGCCACCCCCACCCCACAGAACGTCATTTCCATTTCCCCCGATGAGGGTATCGAAACCAAATCCGCCGTTTAAGGTATCGTCGCCGTCTCGACCCCATAGAAGGTCATTTCCGCCGTGACCCTCAAGTCGGTCATTGCCCTGGTTGCCATCGAGGACGTCATTCCCTAGCCCACCAAGCAGCACATCGAAGCCATAACCGCCAATGAGACGATCATCGCCTTGCCCACCGTCAAGGGTGTCGTTCCCACCTCCGCCATGAATCCAGTCGTCACCTGCCAGCCCTCGAGCGAGATCGGCACGACCACCAAGCTGAAAGTCGTCTGAACGAGCGGTTCCTTGCACCGCAAGGCCGTCTGGCGAGGAGGTTTTGACGACACCGTCGAAGCTATCGTCACGCCATTCGCCGCGGCTTTCTGCACTTGTGTCGATCGCCGGAACAATACCTCTTCCAAAGACACCGGTATCCAATACCGGCTGTCCTGTCGTCCGTCCAAAGTTCTGAGTGACCATCAGAACCGCATGGCCTTGGAAATTGCCCATCTCTAAACCGATCCCAATAAACTCCATATCGGGGTCGACGATGTTCCGGTAGTGACTTGGGCTATTGAGAAGGTTCTGATGCAGCTGCCTAATTTCGTCAGTCAGGTCCGCAGCGCCACGAACTGAGACATACGCCAAGTTCTCTCTCGTGCCCCAGTTTTCCCCGTACATGGGGAACCCAGCCTTCTCCATGCGATCAGAAGCGGATGATCCACCTGCGCCCACATGTGAAAACATGTCCGCATAGAGCATCCATTGACTATGCCGTTCGGCAGACTCATTTAAGGGCTTTGCAATCTTAAGCGGTGCAAGGCCGTTCTCGAGGCGGGTATTGTTCACCAGCTTGACGAAATAGTGCTCGTAGGCAGTCGCGAAACTCATGGATCTATCCTCTTCGAGAGCAAATAGCATTAAGTACGAGCATTTCGCAAACAATGCATTAAGATCGCACATGGTAATAAGATAAATCTGTAATTGTTTATCTAGCTACCTCGCCCCCCACAGTGGGCGTGGTCCGTCGCCACTATGCCCTTAAAGAGCGGGTGTTCGAATTCAATGCTTAAGGGGCTGTAGAAGGTTCGGTCACGAGCGTCCGAAAAATGGGGCCGCAAGCCTTGGGGCTGGCCGGACGACCGCAAGTAGCCCCCTGCCCTCGTGACAGACAGCGACTAAGTCGAACCGTTCACCAGCATGCACCAGTTGGAATACCTTGATCGGATCTTCAGTCTGATTGAAGTATCTTAAGGATTTATTAATAAATCGCGTGTAAAAATTTTGTAAAGGAGTCAACATGGACCTTGAGATTGGAAGTGTTCGCGAACTTAATGTACAGCTTGCTCACGCAAACTCAGTTATTGATACCTGTCGCAAAAGCATCCACCGGTTGAACATCGGTGATGACGCAGTTTCCTATGCTTTGACGCGAGTTGATATGGCAATCTGCAATCTGGAAATCATAAGAGAGCATTTAGAAAAAGATGCTGCGCTTTGGGCACATCTAAGGGCCGCAAATATTATAAATGATAACTGAATTAACGATGATTTTATAAAAAGATCATAGTGATCGAAGATTCTCGAAGATAAAGAAGGACTCAAGCGTGATCGCTAAAAGCCTCTCCGTCTGATCTGCTGACGTCCGTGGTGGATGCGAGATCGACAAGTTACGCAGCTACACCAGCTTAGTACGTAGAGCTCAACCTTTTTTAGATGCGTCGCTATTATCGGCTCTAGCCGAGAGTAATTGACTGGCGCACCCTCCGGGCTCCGTCCTTGCAGGACTTCTGGACGTGGACGTCAGTGTCAATGCACTGATTGAGGCTATCTGTGGTCCTGGATCTGCCAACATCATGAATAACAATAGTTGGGATTTGATTTTGCACCATGCCTGGACAGACTCCCTACGGCGATCCGATATTTATATCTGAACGGATGGCACGTTCTGTTCTCCGGGCGCCACCTTACCACATTCTGTCTGATCCAAGTGTTCGGAAAGAAAGTGAAGGGATTGCATACAACTGTCGATCTGCTTTTTGACGAGTTTGCGTTCCTCGCGGTCCAACACCGTCACGCAGCTATACGCATGCTCAGCCTTATCTCGCAATATAATCAATGACTTAACGAGTTCATCCAACGTCTTCGTATGTGCCATAGTTGCTCCGTCTTTCAAGACAATTTCGGTTTGCACAGGCGCTACGCCCGTCTGAAACCAGATCAAAACCGGAACCATAAACAATCGTAGGGTGCATAGCTTTTACCTGCTTATCGTTCGAAATTCGTTAACGAGTGGCGGAAATTCGCCGAAAAATTGTAGTTTTTCATCTATTCACTTGGCGATGCATAAATACAACACAACAATAACAGATTAGTCAGATCCTCATGTACATCCGTTCACGCGATCAAGAATTGCCCAAGCCAGAAAACAGCCCAAGGGACTGTGTTCCCGGCGAATGTCCATCACCTAGTATCCTTGGGTAAAAAGCTGCGGATCGTGAGCCTTATTGATACTTATTCCAGCTACTGCCGGCGACGGGTGTGCGGTTCCAATATCGTAATTATTGATTTTTTCAATGCGTATGCCATCTAACAAATCCGCCGGGCTGTCGAGGTTTAAAAAATAATATCTATATTATCGGAGTTAGTCACTCCCGGAAGAAAAATAACGAAATCAGCATTTCGATCACCGTTGACGTCAGCGCAAACATATGTGCCGCCATCCTCGCTTAAGAACCACAGGGCGTTTGCTTCTGGTCGCTGACAGATTTTTAGCGACTGAGAGCTTGGTCTGTTGATATTTGAGTCAATTGTGGATAGATCAATAATATCGACACCGGTTCTGAAGTCGTATACCTTATCAAACGCCCCTGGCTTGCTATCGCCGAGCTTAAACTGAAAGATATCTCTTCCAGGGCCGCCATATAGATGATCGATTCCCGCTCCGCCGCTCAGACGATCATTGCCCAAACCTCCGCGGAGAGTGTCATTGCCACCCTCCCCGTATAGACGATCATTGCCGTGTTGTCCGTGGATTAAGTCGTTGCCAATGCCCCCATGTGATTGATCATCACCGTACCCAGAAAATAGCACATCGTCACCAAAGCCTCCGAATAGGTTGTCGTTACCCGCCGCACCAGCCAATGTATCGCTACCTAGCCCACCATAAATCTGGTCGTTCCCCCATCCTCCGTGGACATAGTCGTTTCCTTGGTTGCCGCTAAGCCGGTCGGATCCATATCCACCAAAGATTCTATCGGAGCCGTAACCACCGTGGACAATATCTGAGTCGATGCCGCCAAAAATCGTATCTTGGCCCGATCCGCCTAAGATGCGATCGCTTCCAGCATCTCCATTTATGAAATCGTTGCCATCTCCTCCATTAATTTCATCATTTCCTGCTCCACCATATAGGCGGTCAAATCCTGTACCGCCGTATATGACGTCGTCTCCCAGGCCACCAAAAACTATGTCATGCCCGTGATTTCCACTTAGCTCATCATCTCCAGCAGCACCGTAAATTTTATCATTTCCAGACATTCCGTAAATTTTATCTGAATGCGCCGTGCCCCATAACTGATCAGCCGATGCACTCCCATAAACTACCTTTCCTTCGTCCAAAGGAGCTACGTTTGGGTCCTCATCAAGGTCTGAACCAATCCCGCCTACCGAATCAATAATTCTTGATAAATTTTCAAAATAAAAGTTTGTGGCAAACTTAGCCTCAAAAGTAAGTTTTATTGCCTCAGAAATCTGAAAGTCTGAGAAACCTTTGAGATACCTGTTAGACAAAGAATAACGTTCGGATTGCTGTAAAAAGTCTATGTTATATAGGTATAGGTCAAACATTATGTTAGACCCGCCTGCGATCTTCACTTCTCCTCCGCCGGGCATGGAGATATGCAGATCTGCACCATCTATCCTAGTTGCGTTTTGAAGCTGTACCTTACTTTTAAATGCACCCCCAAACGATATTAGATCGCCAGGCGCAAAGTCCAAAATATCTACATTTGCGTCTGGCATTACGATAAAGAGATCATTCCCTGCTCCGCCGACAGCAGTAGACTGAAGTCGGCCTTTGGCGGACGAAAATAAAAGCATATCGCTACCACGGCCACCCCTAACATTATCAATTCCGCCGTCTGATAAAATTAAGTCGCCGTGATCGCCGGCCAGAAGGATATCATTACCCTTTCCTCCGGCAATAACGTTTTTGCCGCCACTTCCGAATATTCTGTCATTACCAACATGGCCGTAAAGGACGTCATTTCCGTTTGCTCCCTGGAATGCGTCATTAACCATTCCTGTTCGTGGGTCGGTGACGTTGTGAGCGCCCTCTATAAAAAGATCTCGCTTACTATCTGAAATTACAACTACGACAATTTCGTTGGGCGCTAGCTCGCCGTCAAACGTGCCACCTGGTCCTGAAACGACTTTCATGTCGCCACGAGCATCAGCTATCTGTCCAGGTAAGGGAGTTTTGGACATAGACTCATCGTACCAGGTACTATAAGGCGAATCTGCGGGAATAATGTGATACGTGGATACATGATAGTTGCTGGATATGCTGCTTAGATAAATTGATGTATCTTCATCTGTTTGATTGTAGAAGAATACTACTTTCTGATTTTTTTCTGAAAATCCGTTAGTCTGAATATCACCCGACTGCTCCACCCAGTCGGAAACTTCCGTGTTTTTTACAGAGCTTTTACCTATTAAATGTCTTTCAGCGATATCATAAAGCTGACCCATCGGGGTCGCAATTGTTACTATCGCTCCGCCATCGCTTTCGGACGGTGAAAATTTCGTGTCGTAGAATTTGTTCGATAGCCAATCATATGAAATTCCCCAATGATCGACCGCATCGACACCCGCCTCGATCAGTTTTGAGAACGCATTGATCCATGCTGCAGCCTGTTGCGTTCCAACAGCTGTGTTTTCACCGATATTAAATTCTGATATAATAAGTTGAATGTCATCTGAAAAGCCGGTGGCTTCCTGAAAAACTCGCATTGGATTTATGGCCCAATTGATCTTGGTAGTTAGATCGTTAGCGTCTGGATAACTGTGCTGAAATATTGCACTTACTAATGCGCGGTTTTCAGTCGTTATCTCGTTGATAATTTCTTGTGAATGGCGGGGACCTACTGCGGTCCAGGTTCCGTCGGCATTTTGCTCCGCCTTCCATTGAACGCCGGCTTGTATTCCTATTCCTGGGCGATCATCTGCAGGACGGTCCCCCCATACCTCATTTATCATTCCATTTATTGCGGAAATCTCTGCATTTGCTATTCTTCCATACTCGTCAGGCTGTAAAGATCCCCATTCTTTACTACCCCAATATTCATTACCGATTTCGAAATTAGTTATCTTAACGCTCGGGTATTCGGAAATTGCCTTAGATAGCTCTGCAAGATATGCATTGAATCCTCGTGTATCGAAGTGTCCTTCAACTTTATCGTAAAATTGAAATGTCGGCGTTACAATCGATACCGATTTTCCGTTTTTTTCAGCGAAATCAAGCATTTCTCGAATAGTTAAAGTATATTTCTCGTCCTTCGGATCCATTGGTTTCCCAAACATACGGTGAAGGCCACCATTTTCCCATGTTTGAGCCTCCGTGACGCCCCCACCTGGAAATCGAATATTTGAAAAATCGATCTCCTCAAGCGTTTCATGGTAGGCGTAGGCATCAGTGAGACTATCGCGAGTGAGAACTACGTTTCCACCAAAGTGGCTATGTCTGATCTGCGCCATTTTAACCCTCTGTTCATTTCCTTTAACAAAGGGTTTTTTTATTCAGGATCAATTCCTAAATAATTAAAATTCTTTCCATGGGTCATTTGCCCGATACTTTTCAAGAAAAAATTTCCAAAAAATTTTCTCATGCACATAATAATTACAATTTAAACGACATTATTGGAACAATGCAAAAGGCAGCGACATCAAAAAAGTTGCGAATATATAATATTATTAATTTTCAAGAAAGCGAATTTAGTGGGGCTGTAGACTGTCTATGGTATAAGAAATTTTCTTAAAAAAGGAATCCTTAACCTTTCGATGCGAGGGTCGCGGCAGGCTGGCGTAGGCCTGCGTGGTGATATGGTCGCCGCGGTAACGAGGCAAGCCCCGCCATCGGCGCGGCATTTTCGGGGCAAGACGTATGGCCAAGGCTGCGAACCTGACGGACGGGGCCCGGGAACTGCGCCAGGCGCGCGCCACGGGGTGGCCGCTGTTCCTGTCGGTGGGGGTCTTCTCGGCGGTCGTGAACCTGCTGATGCTGACCGGGCCGCTGTTCATGCTGCAGGTCTATGACCGTGTGCTGGCCTCGCGCAGCGTCGAGACGCTGACCGCCCTGTTCGTGCTGGTGATCTTCCTCTTCGCGCTGATGGGTGCCATCGACATCATCCGCAACCGCGTGATGCAGCGGATCGCCGCCCGGTTCCAGGACCGGATGGAGGGTCGCGTCTTCGACGCCGCGCTGCGCGAGGGCGCATTGCGCGGCGACGAATCGGCCACCACGGCGGGCGGGATGCGCGACCTGGATTCCGTCCAGCGGCTGATCGGGTCACCGGTCATGCTGGCTTTCTTCGACCTGCCTTGGGCACCGCTGTTCCTGGCGGCGGTCTTCATGTTCCACCCGGTCCTGGGCATCGTCGCGACCGTCGGCGGCGGGAT
>NZ_VDDC01000062.1:0-9908 GCF_006239215.1 Paracoccus haeundaensis | reverse complement strand
GTTGGCGGCCTGCGCGCCGACCACGGACCGAAGCATGCACCCAGGTGATCTCAGACGAAGGTGGCTGTGCCAGACGTGCGACGATCAGACCAAACTTGAAACCGCTGCTCTGCGGACAACGGCGCATGCGTGAAACCGCTTGACTGAGACGACCCCGTTACCGAAGTCCTGAACCTAGATTTCTAAGTGGTCGATTTCCGATGACGGCATCGATAAGCGTCCTGTTCCCGGTTATTCCGCCAATCAGCCGTGCGGGCGCATAACAACCTTGATCACACCTTCTTCCTTGTCGCGGAATTTAGCGTACATTTCTGGCGCGTCTTCAAGACTGGCCGGGTGGGTGATCACGAAGCTGGGGTCGATCGCGCCCGCGACGATTTTTTCCAACAACGGTCTAGTATAGCGCTGCACGTGGGTTTGGCCGAGCTTGATCGTTAGTCCTTTGTTCATCGCTGCACCGATCGGAAGCTTGTCACCCATCCCGACGTAGACGCCGGGCACGGAGACCGTGCCGCCCTTGCGGCAGCTCATGATCGCCTGCCGCAGGACGTGGACGCGATCAGTGGCGAGCATCATGCTTGCCTTCACCTTGTCCATGACCGCGTCCGCCGCCCCGTGCGCGGCCGCCTCGCAGCCGACAGCATCGATGCAGCTGTCGGGGCCCCGGCCCTTGGTTCGCGCCTGCAGCTCGTCATAGACATCGGTTTCGGCGAAGTTAATCGTCTCAGCGCCACCGGCCTCCGCCATGGCGAGTCGTTCGGACACCTCGTCGATCGCGATCACGCGGCCGGCGCCCATCATCAGCGCGGAGCGGATGGCGAACTGGCCGACCGGACCGCAGCCCCAGATCGCGACGGTGTCGCCATGCTCGATCTGCGCATTCTCGGCGGCCATGTAGCCGGTCGGGAAGATATCCGATAGGAAGAGGGCCTGCTCATCGGTAACGTTGTCGGGAATCTTGATCGGACCGACATCCGCCATCGGCACGCGGAGATACTCCGCCTGGCCGCCGCAGTAGCCGCCCAGCATGTGGCTGAAGCCGAACAGCCCGGCGGGCGAATGGCCCATCGCCTTGGCGGCCATCTCGGCGTTCGGATTGGTCCGATCGCAGGCCGCAAACAGACCCTTTTTGCAGAACCAGCAATCGCCGCAGCTGATCGTGAACGGCACCACCACCCGGTCCCCGATCTTGAGGTTGGTGACCTCGGACCCGAGCGCCACGACCTCGCCCATGTTCTCGTGGCCGAGGATGTCGCCGGCCTCCATGGTAGGCTGATATCCATCCAGCAGGTGAAGGTCCGACCCGCAGATCGCGCAGGCGGTTACTTTGATGATCGCATCGCGCGGGTGCTTGATCTCGGGATCCGCGACGGTGTCGACACGGACATCGCCCTTACCGTGCCAGCATAGTGCGCGCATGTCGTTTCCCCATCTAGTCGTTTCCCCATCTAATCGGACGTCCCCGTCGTAAGGACCTCGTCTAAGGCGCTCAACGCCTTGGGCTGCGGCATGGTTCCCGTCTGTCGGATCCGTGAACGAGCAGCCATTTTCGGGCAGCGATCGGCGAGCTCACCCGCGACATCAGGCTCAAACTGTTCGTAAAACGGCCGTTTCGCGGCCCACCCCGACTCTCAAAACCGAGCCCGAGCTGCTAGGACCATCATTCGGTCACAAACTTGGGGATGAGTTAGCTTGGGCTCTGATGATGTGACCGCTCCCCTTTGTGGATCGTTGCAGACCCACCCTGGCACATCAGATGCCGTCGGGGGGCGGTCACATCATCAGAGCCAGGTTAGGTGTTTGATCCCACGGTTTGATGGTGAGATCCTTTTGAAGGAATGGAAGGAAGCATTATGGGCCAGGTTCGTCACGGAAGCGCCACGACCACGTACGCCGTCAGAGCTGCAATACAACGATCGCAAGCTTCGCTCGCGACGTTGAGCCGGGATCTGGGGATCAACCCAAAGACGGTTGCGAAATGGCGCAAGCGCCAAGAACATCGACTATGAAATCTTCAACCTCTATCTCGATAGCAGGGATTACCGGCGGATCTTCCAACGTGAAGCCGAGAAAAATACAGGTATCTTGGCGGATATGCTGAATGAAGCCGCGCAGATACAACCGGATATTCTCAGGAGCTACATCATCGGCGCAGGGTTGCGGTTGAAGATCGCCCCAACCGGAGCTGGCAAAGGCGTCAAATTAAGTAAGCAGAATAGTCGTTACTAAAAGTTTTTTTCTGTATCGTTAGAACAATGCAAAATGAACGGATAATATTATGGACGGTTATTGCCCTTATTGCTTAGGCTCCAGACCCATTGATTTCAGGCGTTTGGCATGATTCAGGCTCCGCAAGGAGACCTGATCGATGAGCAATCTTTACTGGCTGAGCGATGCCTAGATGGAACGCCTGAAGCCGTTCTTTCCCAAGAGTCATGGCAAGCCCCGCGTCGATGATCGCCGCGTTCTCAGCGGCATAATCTTCGTCAACCGCAATGGGTTGCGGTGGTGTGATGCGCCGAAGGAATACGGGCCCGCCAAGACCCTCTACAACCGTTGGAAGCGCTGGAGTGACAACGGGGTCTTCGCCCGGATCATGGTCGGCCTGGCCGCTGAGAGCGCCGAGCACAAGACGATCATGATCGATGCGACCTATCTCAAGGCACACCGCACGGAGTCGAGCCTGTGCGTGAAAAAGGGGGGCGCGCACGCCAGATCGGGCGGACAAAAGGCGGCATGAACACCAAACTGCACGCCGTTGCCGATGCCACGGGGCGGCCGATCGGGTTCTTCATGTCGGCCGGCCAGGTCAGCGACTACACAGGCGCCGCGGCTCTTCTGGGCAGTCTGCCGAAGGCGGGTTGGCTGCTGGCTGACAGGGGCTACGACGCTGATTGGTTCATAGAAGCGTTGAAAGACAAGGGGATAAAGGTCTGCATCCCCGGTCGAAAGTCCCGCAGGAAGGCCGTCAAATACGACAAGCGGCGCTACAAACGGCGCAACCGCATCGAGATCATGTTCGGCCGTCTGAAGGATTGGCGGCGCGTCGCCACCCGATACGACCGCTGCCCGGAAACCTTCTTCTCCGCGATCATGCTCGCCGCAACCGTCTTGTTCTGGCTGTGAAATTCAATGAGTCTGGACCCTACGTGCCTGTGCGGTGGGGATGCTGTCCGATTTCCGTTTCCGGGAACGAAGCAGGGGCCACGATCGTTACCCACCAAAATAACGCAAATTTCATTCAGTAAACGGGAGGGGTCGGTGCGGAAGCGCAGTGTTTTGATCGGGTTCGGAGCCCTTACGGCAGCGCTGGCGGGCGCCGCATATGCGCAGACCGGACGCAGCGCCGCGCTGACGCAGGTGGCGCACTTCGACCACCAGGTAACCGGCGTTGCCGTCACTGCCGATGGACGCCGCTTCGTCAGCTTTCCGCGCTGGACTGACGACGCGCCGATCTCGGTTGCCGAGGTGATGCCCAACGGATCGCTCTGGCCTTATCCCGACGTTAAGTGGAACAGCTGGCGCAACGCCAAGGCGAACGAGATGCCGGTCGGCGAGCACTTCGTCTGCGTCCAGTCGATCGTTCCCGACGGCCACGGCAACCTGTGGGTGCTCGATCCCGGCGCGCCCGGCAACGAGAAGATCTTGGAGGGCGCGCCGAAACTCGTCCGCATCGACCTGAAAACGAACAAGGTGACCAAGGTCATTGCGGTGCCAGGCGACATCGCGCTGCAGGGCACTTACCTCAACGATATCCGGTTCTCGCCAGATGGCCGGACCGGCTACATCACCGACAGCGGCACACGTGGCGCGATCATCGTCGTCGACTTGGACAACGGCAAGAGCTTCCGCGCCCTTGATGGTCATCCGTCGACCCAGATCGACAAGAGCGTCACCGTCGCGATCGAGGGCAAGCCGCTTGTTCGTCCCGACGGCCGTCAGCCCGCGTTCGCCTCCGACGGCATTGCGATCTCGAATGACGGGAAGACGCTCTACTGGCAGGCGCTGACCGGAAAGACGCTCTATTCGATCGCCACAGACAAGCTGCGCGCCGACGTCAGCGAGCGCGACCGCGGCGCTGCGGTGAAGACCGTTGCCACCACAGCCGTCGCTGACGGCCTATGGATGAGCAAGGCGGGGACGCTCTACATCACCTCGCCGACCGATTACTCGATCAGGCGGCTCGTCGGGTCGGGCACCGAGACCGTCCTGACCGACAAGCGGTTGCGCTGGCCCGACACCTTCGCCGAAGGTCCCGACGGGACAATCTACGTCACCGCCAGCCACATTCAGGACACGCAATGGTTCACGCCCGGCGCGCCGCCATCGATCCGCACCGAGTTGTTCTCTTTCGCTCCAGCCCGCTGAGGATCGTCATGACCTACCTGCGCTACCGCGACGACATTGAGACGCTCGAACCCGACGAACAGGAAACGACGACGGCATCATCCAGGGCATGATCCAGCAGAGCGAAGTGGTCGAGAAGCGCGAGCAGCATGCCGTGCGCGCCAGCCACGCTAAGAGCAGCGCCTGCGTGGTCGGCACGCTGACGATAGCCGACGACCTTCCGCCGGAATTGGCACAGGGATTGTTCGCCGCGGCAGGCACCTACGACGTCGCGATCCGCTTCGCGGAGGGGCCGGGCGAGACGCTGGGCGACCGGGTATCGACGCACCGCGGCATGACGATCAAGGTTTTTGGCGTCGAAGGTGAGAAGCTGCCTGGGCATGATGCGCCAACGCAGGATTTCGTCCTCGCCACGGGACGAACGTTCCCCTCCGGCACGGCAAGCGGCTTCCTGAGCGACGCGAAGAAGATTGGCACGGCCACGCCCCTGCCCGAGGGGGTCAAGAGTGCAGTGTCGTCGATGGCGCGCAACTTCAACAAGGTGCTAAGCGTCTTCAACACCGCCTATGCCAAGGCCGACTTCTTCGGCCATCCGTTCAGCCATCCGGTCGGCAACGACTATTTCAGCCAAGCACCAATGCGCTACGGCGACTACGTCGCCAAGCTCAGTGCCGTGCCGGCATCGCAGGCACAGGATGCGCTTGGAGAGTGGCAACTCGACCCGCACGAGGACGAGGACGGCTTTCGCCACGCCCCGACCAATTACTTCCGCGATCACGAGGCGGTGTTCGAACTGAAGGTCCAGCTCTGGGCGAACGCGGAGACGCAGCCGATCGAGGACGCCTTGGTCGAGTGGCCGTCACAGGGCAAACAGCATCGCACCTCAGCCACGGTTCGCAGCCCCGCGCAGGAAGCCTACAGCTCGGCGCGCGCCAGCTATTTCGATGAAGTGATGACCTTCCGCCCAGCCCACAGCCTGGCCGCCCATCGGCCGCTCGGGTCGGTGATGCGCGCACGGCTTCAGGTCTATCATGCGCTGTCCCCTTTCGCCACCGCGAGAACGGGGTTACTGAAGAAAACACCGCTGACATCACAGCCATCCCGGCCTAAGCCGAAGCAAGAGGCACCGATCATGTCGACAGCCGTCAATTCCGCCACGTACGCCGCCATGCCGATCGGCACGGTGCCAACCAAGCTGACGATCAACGGTGAGACACGCACCCGCGCGATCGAGCCTTGGACAACGTTGCTCGACCTGCTGCGGGAGGGCGAAGACCTGATCGGCACCAAGAAAGGCTGCGATCATGGCCAGTGCGGCGCGTGCACCGTGCTGGTCGACGGGCGCCGCATCAACTCGTGTCTCAAGCTGGCGGTGACGCTGGACGGGGCGGAAATCACGACGATCGAGGGGCTCGGTCAGCCGGGCAACCTCCATCCGCTGCAATCCGCTTTCTGCGACCACGACGCGTTCCAGTGCGGCTATTGCACGCCCGGCCAGATTTGTTCGGCGCAGGGCCTCATCAATGAAGGCAAGGCTAGGACCCGCGACGAGGTCCGCGAGCTGATGAGCGGAAACCTGTGCCGGTGCGGCGCATATACGAACATCATCGATGCGGTGCTCGACGTGATCGGAGAGCAGGCATGAACCGCTTCGACTATGCCCGTCCGGCAAGCGTTGCCGAAGCAGTACAGGCAGGCACGGGAGAGCAGGTCCGCTACCTGGCGGGCGGCACGAACCTGATCGACCTGATGAAGGAAAACGTCGATCAGCCGACGACGGTAATCGACATCAATCGCCTGCCGCTGAACGCGATCGAGGAGCTGGACGGCGGAGGGCTGCGGTTAGGCGCGCTCGTGCCGAACTCCGATACGGCGTGGGACGCGCGGGTAGAGCAGCGCTATCCCTTGCTGTCTTCCGCGATCCTTGCCGGCGCCAGCCCTCAGTTGCGCAATGCCGCGACCAACGGCGGCAACCTCAACCAGCGCACGCGCTGCTATTACTTCTATGATGTCGCAACGCCGTGCAACAAGCGTAAGCCGGGCTCCGGCTGCGGTGCAATCGGCGGGGTCAATCGTATCCACGCTATCCTGGGCGCGAGTGACCAATGCATCGCCACACATCCCTCGGATATGTGCGTCGCTCTGGCAGTGCTCGACGCGATTGTTCAGGTGACCGGGCCGGAAGGTGACCGCGCGATCCCGATCGCCGATTATCATCGGCTGCCCGGCGACGAGCCGTGGCGCGACAACACGCTGAGTCCAGGCGAGTTGGTGACGGGCATCGACCTACCCGCTGAGGACTTCACTGAGAACTACACCTACCTGAAGCTGCGCGATCGTCTGTCCTATGCCTTCGCGCTGGTGTCGATAGCCGTCGCGATGCGGATTGAAGGCAGCACGATCGCTGAAGCGCGGGTGGCGCTCGGCGGCGTCGCGCACAAGCCATGGCGCAGCACCGAAGCCGAGAAGCTGCTGAAAGGCCAGCAGCCCTCGCCGCAGACATTCGGCGCCTTCGCCGATGCCCTCCTCGCCGGAGCGGTCGGTCAGGGCAAGAACGACTTCAAAATCCCGCTCGCGCGCAAGGGGATCGTCCGTGCGCTGAAGCAGGCCGCCGAGGCCACCCCGCAATCGCAGACCGACAAGCGCATCGCTTAAGGAGCAGACATCATGGCTACCGCAGCGAAGATCGGAATCGGCAGCGCGATCAACCGCGTCGATGGCGTCGAGAAGGTCACCGGCACGGCGCGCTACGCCGCCGAGCATCCGGTGGAGAACCTGCTGTACGGCTACATCGTCGAGGCCGCGATCGCCAAAGGCCGCGTGCTTAGCGTCGATGAGGACGCGGCGCGCGCTGTTCCTGGCGTTGTCGAGGTCATCACACATCTCAACCGGCCGCACGTCGCCTGGACAGACCACAGCTACCAGGACGAGATGAAGATTCCTGGCTCGCCGTTCCGGCCGCTCTACGATGACCGCGTCCATTTCAGCCAGCAACCGATCGCGCTGGTGATGGCCGAGACGTTCGAGGCAGCGCGCTACGCCGCCAGCCTGATCGAGGTCGCCTACGAGACAGAGGCGCATAACACCGACTTCGACGTCGCACTCGGCGAGAAGTATGTGCCGAAGAAAAAGCGCAGCGGCTACACGCCGCCCAAGAACCGTGGCGACGCGGCGCAGGCGTTCGCGGACGCCCCGCTCAAGGTGGCGGGCGATTACCGGCTCGCGCCGGAACACCACAATCCCATGGAGATGTTCGGCTCCACCGTCGAATGGCACGGCGACGGCAGCATCACCGTTTGGGATAAGACCCAGGGTTCGCAGGGGGTGCATGCCTACCTTGCCAGCGTCTTCGGCTTTTCGAAAAAGAAGGTACGCGTGCTCAACCCTTATGTCGGCGGCGCCTTCGGCTCCGGACTCCGACCGCAGCATCAGGTGTTTCTCGCGGTGCTCGCCGCGAAGATGCTTGAACGCTCCGTAAGGGTGACGATGACACGCCAGCAGATGTTCAGCCACGCCTATCGCCCGCAGGCGGTTCAAAGTATCGCCTTGGGCGCGGAGACGACCGGCAAACTCACCGCGATCCGGAACGCGGCGACCACCTCCACCTCGCGCTACGAGGACAATATGGAGAATGTCGTCACTTGGGGGCTGATGAATTACGACTGCCCGAACGCCGACGCTGATTACACCATCGCCCAGGTCGATACCGCGACATCGGCCGACATGCGGGCGCCGGGGGCGGCGACCGGCATGACGCTGTTCGAGATGGCAATCGACGAGATGGCCTATGCCGCCAAGGTCGACCCGCTCGAGTTTCGACTCATCAATTATTCACCCATCGATGCAATGAACGGCACGCCCTACACCAGCAAGGCGCTGCGGGAGGCGTTCCGCGAGGGGGCCGAGGCGTTCGGATGGAGTGAGCGCTCGGCCGAGCCGCGGTCGATGCGCGAAGGCAACGAGCTGATCGGCTGGGGCTGCGCGACCGGCATGTGGGACGCGCAATTTGCCAAGACGTCCGCCCGCGCGAAGCTGACGGTCGATGGGCATCTGGAGGTTGCGTGCGCGACTTCGGACATCGGCACCGGCAGCTACACTGTGATGACCCTGGTCGCTGCCGACACGCTGGGCCTGCCCCCTGAGCAGATCACTGCCAAGCTGGGCGATTCCGACCTCCCGGCTGCCCCGGTCGAAGGCGGATCATGGGGGGCGGCATCGTCTGGGGCGGCGGTCCAGCTCGCGTGTCAAGCGGTCGGCGAGAAGCTCCTGAAGGCGGCCGGGAAGATCGCCGGCAAACCGCTGGGCCGAGCGAAAATAGACGATGTGCTGTTTGAGGACGGCTGCATCGTGTTGAAGGACATGCCGACGGTCCGCGTGCCATTCGGCGATGCGATGCGTGCCGCCGATCTGACGGAGATCGAAGAGGAAGCAACCGCTGCTCCCGGGGTACGCGAAATGTGGAAAGGCCTCCACAAGTCAAAGAACACCCATAGCGCAATCTTCGCGGAAGTGAGGGTGGATGAGGAGTTGGGCGTTGTACGCGTCACCCGCATCGTCGACGCCGTCGCTGCTGGCCGCATCATCAACCCGAAGACTGCGCGCAGCCAGATCCTCGGCGGCGTGGTGATGGGCATCGGTATGGCGCTTCACGAGGAGACGTTCCCCGATCACCGGATGGGTCGCTGGATGAACCACAATTTCAGCGAATACCATGTACCCGTGCAGGCCGACATCCATGATATTCAAGTCATCTTCGTCGATGAACCCGATCCTGAGGTGACTCCGCTCGGAGTGAAAGGCTTGGGCGAGATTGGCATTGTCGGCACCGCCGCGGCGATCGCCAACGCGATCTATCATGCGACTGGCAAGCGGGTCCGGTCTCTGCCGATCACGATCGACAAGATTCTGGGATGATGCACTGTTCTACGCGGGCAGCCAGCTGCCTTCGCTACACTATTGCGTCTTCCACCGCGGCGTTATCGAGCGCGTGACCGCTGGCAACGTTTCCACCCTCTCGTTCGTTATCGTGCAAACTAATACTTGGTCATTTATCTTGAGGAGTTGATCATGCCCAAACTTGCGCTGTACGTGCCACTGAAGGCCAAGGCCGGAAAAGAGAGCGATGTCGCCGATTTCTTGACTTCGGCGCTACCGCTCGTTCAAGCCGAGCCCGGTACCCTGACCTGGTATGCGATCCAGGAAGGCCCCGGTGCGTACGCGATCTTCGATACGTTCGACACAGAGGAAGATCGGCAGGCGCATCTTGACGGCAAGGTTGCCGCCGCACTGATGGACAAGGCGGATGAGCTGTTTTCCGAACCGCCGCAGATCCATAAGTTCACCCTACTGGCAGCTAAATAGCAGAGTGCTCGACACCATTCCGTCGGGCCTGGCTGAACGGCAGACCGGGACTTCATACGTGTCCCATCCCGCGTGATTATACGGCCGCTTCGTGAACAGCTCGGGCCTTTCGCGATGCCAGTGGACCTTGTTGCACATCTCAGTGATGGGGATTCACTGAGCGCGTCCTGAGGGTTAGGTCGAGGGCATGCCGAAGCCTT
>NZ_VDDC01000061.1:0-10558 GCF_006239215.1 Paracoccus haeundaensis | reverse complement strand
CCAGAGATGTCGCGTTCGCCTGACTGGTTGCGTGAAGGCGTGAGGCCGACCCATGGTCCGACCTTCTTCGACGATGTTAACCGCGAGGGATCATCAACTGCGGAACGATAGGTCAGCGCCACGACCGCGCCCATGGCCGGCATCGACATCAGACGGTGGCAGACAGGGTCGTCTTGCGCCAACTGACGGACCCGGCGTTTCAGTCCTGCAAGCGCCTGTCGAATGGATGCCCGCGCCCGCAGCATCGGCTCCGTCGCGGCAAACAGCATCGGGTTTTCTGCTGTCAGCTCTCGGATGCGGTGCTCGAACCTGCCGCGGGAGATCGCGCCGACCTTCAGCCCGAAGTTCCGCAGCAATCCACGCAATGACAGCTCCAAGGTGATAAAGCCCTGCTGCACGGCTTTGCGAGCACTCAGCAGAGCGCGCACCTCCTGTGCCGAGACGGATTTGCAATGAACGGGCCGGAACCAGCCAAGATGAAGCAGGCGCGCAGTGCCTTCGGCATCCCGTCGGTCCGTCTTGATCGGCATCGCCTTCAGAGCACCTTTCACCTGCCGGGTCTCCATCAGGACTACACTCAGGCCCGCCTCGGTCATGCCACGATGCAGCCATTGCGACAGCGGACCGGCTTCGAGACCGACGACGGCGATGGTGCCGTCCAGGTTCCCAATCCAGCGTGCCAGCGCTTCCGGCTCGCTGGCCGCCTGCGCCTCCCTCACGATCTTCCCATGCTCGCTGATGACGCAGATCGCGGTCTTCTCCAGCGACACGTCCAGTCCGACAAACAGCTTCATCCCGCAGTCCTCCCGATGGATCCAATACGGGAATGGCGCCAGATTGCCCTTGGTTTGAAAACGGTAATGGGCAGGTCGCAGCGCAGGCCCCGTTACGGCATCTCGTTCTTGATCACAGCCAGAACAGAACGGTTGCGGCCAATGCGATTGCGGAAAGGTAGGTCTCCGGGCACCTGTCGTAACGTGTGGCGACACGTCTTCAGTCCTTCAGACGACCGAACATGATCTTGATGCGATTGCGCCTTCTGTAGCGGCGCTTGTCGTATTTCACGGTCTTCTTGCGCGACGTCCTACCGGGGATGCAGGCTTTTATCGCTCTGTCCTGCAATGCTTTTCGCAGCCAGTCAGCGTCATAGCCCCGGTCTGCCAGAAACCAGTTGGCCTGCGGCAGGCTGTCCAGAAGCGCCGCCACGCCGGTGTAATCACTGACCTGCCCTGCCGACATGAAGAACCGGATCGGTCTGCCTTTCGCATCGGTGACGGCGTACAGCTTTGTGTTCATGCCGCCTTTCGTTCGACCGATCTGGCGACCGCGCCCCCCTTTTTCGGACGCAGGCTGCAAGCCGTGCGATGCGCCTTCAGATACGTCGCGTCGATCATGATCGTCTTGGGATCATTGTCCTTTGCGGCCAGGCCGACCATGATCCGTGCAAAAACCCCGTTATCGCTCCAACGCTTCCAGCGATTATAGAGCGTCTTGGCCGGTCCATATTCCCTCGGTGCGTCGAACCACCGTAAGCCATTGCGATTGATGAAGATAATGCCGCTCAGAACCCGCAGATCGTCCACGCGTGGGCGGCCATGGCTCTTGGGGAAGTAGGGGCGAAGGCGCGCCATCTGCGCTTCCGTCAGCCAGAACAGGTTGCTCATCGATCAGGTCTCCTTACGGCGGCCTGAATCACGCAAAGGACGTAAAATCAATGGGTCTGGAGCCTAGTCTGCCAAGCGTACTATGGGCCACTGCGGGCATCAAAGTTCCGGACATAAATAGCTATCGGCGCATTGCAGCACTCCGAAACCAAGTTCAGCATTTTGTCGATGATCGAGATGGCGATGTGCAGTTTGACTGTTTGAATTTCATTTACTCAAATATCGATCCTTTGCTCAGCAAGCACTTTGGGATCGTCGCATGCGAGTTCCACGAGGATGAATTCAATGATTATGTGATCGGATGTTTGCTTAACAAGCAGATCAAATTCACAGTGCCACGAGACGTCGTTCTACATGAGATTGATCCGCACCAATACCTACAAGATTCGTCAAAAGACTACAAATCGTGGGCGTACGCAGCATTAAACGTAGAAGTGCCGAACTGAGAGTTGCCTAATGTTGCGTACGGGGCGAGTGTCGCCTCTAACGAGCATAACCTATTGTCTTGAAGATAGGCCGAAGGTCCGGTTTGGGCCGGCTACTCTTGCAGCGCCTGCATTTGCTGCAGCTTGCACGAACGTCGCTGATGGGCTCTTCGCGTCGATGCTGCGCCGACCGCTGACCGTCCGCTTTGAGGCAAGCGGGCAAGCGGGCAAGCGGGCAAGCGGGCAAGCCAGAAGCAGATTGCCTGACCGGGAAGTCAAATCTAGATTGCCCATACCGAGTCAAGCGCAAACGCAAAATTAACCAATCTGCCTGACCAAAGAGCCATTCTGCTTTCTTAGCTCGGCAAATCCCTCCAGACCCCGCGCTTAAGAGACCTATCGCGGATCAGTGGATGCCCTCCCCTCTACCCACATGCCAGCCATGTTCAGAAACGATCGTTGATGCAGCAACGCCAAACGTGTTGCAAAATCCGTCAAATAAGCGAGTTTTGCGACATGCCCAGTATGGGGTGACTTCTGCAGCATTGATGAGGCCACACGTGGCGACAGTTGGCTATTCCCGAGTATCGACAAGCGGCCAAGATCATCGTCTACAGAACGATGCCCTTGAGGCGGCCGGGTGTGACTACATCGTGTCTGAGGTGGGCAGCGGGGCAAATGAGAATGGCCGGCCGCAACTGCAGAACCTTTTGGCGAAGCTTTCTCCTAACGATACGCTGGTTGTCTGGCGCCTGGATCGGCTCGCGCGCAGCGTTAAAGAGCTGATCGCGATAGCAAATAATCTTTCTGACCGAGACATCAGCCTCCGATCGCTGAACGAATTGATCGACACGACGACCCCGCAGGGCAGAATGATCTTCCACGTCTTTGCGATGATTGCTCAGTTTGAGCGAGATCTGATTGCGGAGCGAACAAAAGCTGGCCTTGAAGCCGCGCGAAGCCGAGGCAGCCAGTTCGGGCGCAAACGCCTTTTGACCCCGGCACAGATACGTCAGGCCCAAGACTGGCTGGCCTCAAAGAAAATGACACAGGCTCAAGCAGCGAAGGCACTTGGAGTTAGCCGTGCTACCCTTATGCGTGCCATCGCACTGAAATTGGACGCCTCAAAATGATCGCATCATTGGCGATCCTTGCGCTTGCTCAGATGACTGCGCCGGGCCTTGAACCCTCAATGCAGCAGGTGCTTCATCTGTGTGTAACGCCGAATGATCCCATCGAGGACGCACAGGCACTCACCCATTACGGTCTATCTGTCAGGGACGAGTATGACCGTTATTTCAACGACCTGAATGCCTATTTGCTGTGTTTGCAGCAGTCTCAGGCCGACATAATCCAACAGGGCAACCGGTGGCATGAACGATACAAAAGCGCGATAGCTGGAAACATTGTTGAATGATTAAACATTTCATTTATGTTGTAACCTGTCGTTTGCCTATGGTAGCTCGCTCGAACGGAGGTCTGTGATGCGACTGAAATACCTAGCTGCAGCAGCTTTCGCGTCGGCCTCTCTGGCGTCAGCGCCGATAGCGGATGCTTACCCCATCGACTGCGCGATCCTCTTGTGCATGGCCGGTGGGTTTCCTCCGTCAGCTGAATGCACAGCCGCCCAGGTCGAGGTGATCCGACGAGTGACGCCGTGGCCGATTGAGCCGCCGTTGCAGCTCTGGAACTGTCCGATGAGCGGCGGCGGGTCAGTACCTGTTCCTAATCTGGGCTCAGACGGTCTCACCCCAGAAATACGGCAGTATCGTGATGCCGTTGAGGTTTGGGAGCTTTCTAAGCGAAGCCAAAGTGGCAGTGGTGGCCGTGAAGTCTCTACAACCGCGATCCGCAATTTCTACAATCGCGAGGGTGACTTTGTCCGGCAGGCACAAAGCAATGTCCCGAGCTGGGTCAGTGCTGCGGTAACCACGCATACAGGCAACGCCTTTAGCTCAGAATTTGGTAACTTCCGGGCCATCCTCCTGCGGATGCAGGACCATACCGGTGCGTATACCACCGAGTGGGTCAGATACTGATGCGTGTAGAGAGCCGCCGACGGCTACACAAAGAATTGCCGCTAACCCCTTGCATGCGTAAGGTGATCGGCAAAATGCCCGCAAACGGGAAAGGGACGAGCAGAATCAGATAAAAGACCGGCCCAAAAGCAAAACCCCCCGCGCGGGGGTCCGCACGAGGGGGCTTAAGGTTGATAACACAGGTTTGGCGACCTGAATTAGCACTTGTTCACCTGCTATAGTTATCTCCCCGTCCCCGAAAATCAAGAGCAAAAGCGCATCTGTGCGAGCGGATGAGACTTGCCTGCGGACACCGCGCTTCTTGAATTCGAGGAGCAGGATATGTCTACGACTACAGCCGCGACAGGCGGCACTTTTTTCAAACGCCTTGGGAGCGTGATTTTAGGCGCATGCGCCGACGACCGTGCAGCAGGCGGCACCCCAATTCGTCGCAACTCTCGGCGGGTAGGATCGTGCGAAGCATCTTTCTGGCATGGCACGTCGCGTCAGGAGGTTCAGAAAATCCTCCGTGCTGCGCAACGCTATGAGCTGGAAGGCAAGAAACCCGGTCGGCGCAATGGCCCCTTGGGTGGCGTGGCACTGGAGCTTCTGACCCTTTTCGCCAACCTTGTAAGCTTCAAGACAGGCCGACTGGACCCTTCACTTGACTGGATCACCGGAAAGCTGAAGCGGTCGCGTGACGCGGTTGTTCGCGCCATGAAGGCGTTGCGCGATCATGGCTTTCTGGACTGGCTACGCCGGTACGAGCCGACCCCAAATGAAGGTCGTGGGCCGCAGGTCAGGCAGGTCAGCAATGCCTATCGCCTGTCGGCACCTAAACGCGCCCTGGCGCTTTTGGGACGTTGGGCAAGCCGTCCCGCTTTGCCCGAGGATGAGGGACGCGAGCAAGCTGATCGCAGCGCCATGGAGGCAGAGTTCAAAGCAACATTGGATCTCAGTAGCTACGCCACATTCCAGTGTGGTGACTCGCCTCTTGGAAAAGCTCTCGCACAGCTGGGAAAATCCATTGATTTACGCGAGTCCGCTAAGCGGACTGAATCCCAAGCTACCTCTTATTCTTATGCTGCGAGCTAGTACCGACAGCCCGTGTCATATCAAGCCGCGTGCTTAGAGCAGCACCGATCCCCATGATATGCGCAGAAGAAGCATGACCGTTACAGATAATGCCTCGACCGGAGTTCTTGGTGCGATGTTGCATGGCTGGAGAAATAAGCGTGTAGAAGCCGAACAGCGTTACAAGGCCGTTTCATGCCATGAGAGCGTAGTAGGCGAGTTTTTCAGCCGTGCATGTGTGGATCAGACTGATTCAGAACGATGCAAAGGGAGAGCATCGTTAGGCGTTTCTGCGATACCAAGCACGCTGGCGGGCGTGACGGATCAACAAAAATCCTACGCCAAGCAGGACAACGGCGCCTTCCCATTCACCTGTAACGAGCGCCTGGACGCCAAGGACGCCCAAGAGGATGCCAATATAAAGGCCCCGTCCCTTGCGACGGTAGTTGGCGCCGCACGCCGCACAGACCGTGTAGCCTCCACTGACCTCCGTGCCGCAGTGCCCGCAAAAGCGAGACGCGACCGTTTGGGTATCATGATGATGAACATGCGTCATTGTCATCGTCCTCGCTCTTGCTTCCGTGCCGCCTTTTCCGAGCATCGCACCGGGTTTTCAACCTGCGCCAGATCGCATTGTAGGCTTCTATAACCTCCATCTTGCGATGTTCGGCTTCAAGAAGCTCATTCCGCTCAATCGGCGTCAGGTGATCTTTCCAAGACATACGCCCATAGTATGCTATTATTTAGCATACCTGTAGCTGTATCCGTTACAGTCAGTGATAAATTTATGGTTGTTTTTGGCAATAGCTTTACATTTAGGTCAGGAATACCTTACCTCATCCGCCGCTCATAATTGTGCTGGCTAGGCCGCAACCTGTCGTGACGGAACTGATGATGAAAGAGAACCTAAAGCTGCTATTCGACCTCCTGCCCCCACCAGGTACAAAAGGCTTTCTGGTTCTGGAGCATCTGACCGCTGCAGAACTGCAAGATCGCGGACAGGAAACAGAGGCAGACAGTGTTATCAGGCTCAGCCTGTGCAGCACGAGGGAGGGGGAAAATCCGGTTCCAGTCTATGAACTTCTGCTGTCCGAGGATGAAAGCCATAACCCTATCGAGGCCCACAACCGCATCAGGACATGGGCTGCTGGCTTCATGATGGGTGCGAACTATGCTGGAGAATCCATCGGGCTTGTCATCAAGTCCACGCAGGGAGCCTGAATGTCCGGAATGAGAGCCCAAGTCAGGCTTAGGAGCTAACTTTTCTCATCCGTCCTTGACGCCGCAGGGGGTGTTCGGGTTATGGCTAGTGTTCCCGTATTGTTCTAATAGTCATGACCCTGCACCTCAGCCCTATCAAGATCACGCTCATCGACCGGCATGTGCCTTTGGCATCCATGCCGGTTCCAGCCGGTTTTCCGTCACCCGCCGCGGATGATCTTGAGGATACGATCGACCCGATCAAGTGGGTAGTGCGGCATGAGCATGCGACCTTCTGGTGGCGCGTGTCCGGCGATAGTCTGGAGGCAGAGGGCATCCTGGACGGCGACCTGATCGCCGTGGATCGCGCAGGAAAGCGCCGCCATGGCCGCATCGTCGTTGCGGTGGTCGATGGTGCCATTACCGTCAAGAAGCTCGCCAAGCGCGATGGTGTCTGGTTTCTCGATCCGCGCGCGCGCGCGGATGGCTATGCCACAATCCCGGTCACGGAGACGACCGAGATATGGGGAGTTGTCGCCGGCGTCGTGCGCCGCCTGCCCATAGAATAGGGGCGGTCCTGGTGGAGCAATCCGACCGCCCCATTGCACTGATCGACTGCAACAACTTCTATGTCAGCTGTGAACGCCTGTTTGATATGTCGTTACGCGGCATTCCTGTCATTGTTTTGTCCAACAATGACGGCGCAGTAGTTGCCCGTTCGGACGAGTCTAAAGCACTCGGAATACGCATGGCCGAGCCAGTCTTTAAGATCCGTGATCTGATGAAGCGGCATGGGGTCAAGGCTATGTCGTCTAACTATGCGCTTTACGGTGACGTAAGTCGCAGAGTCTCTGAGGTCCTGCACAGCTATTCCCCGCGCCTTGAGACATACTCGATTGACGAGAGCTTTGTCGATTTATCTGGCTTTGGGGATCGCATGGAGACCCATGCTGCCCAAATGAGGGATGCAGTCAGGACCGAAACCGGCATCCCGACCTGCGTGGGTATCGCGCCCACCAAGACGCTTGCCAAGCTGGCGAACTATGCCGCCAAGAAGAACCCGCTTTTTTCCGGGGTCTGCAATCTCATGGACCAGGACGTCCGGGACTATGTGATGCGCCGCATTCCCATCGGAGAAATCTGGGGCGTGGGGTCCGCGACCGAGGCCAAGCTGAAGGCTCAGGGGATCGACTCTGCCGCCGAGCTGCGCGACCTGCCTTTGGCCCTTGGCCGCAAGATCGGCACGGTTGTCCTGGAACGCTTAGTGGCAGAGCTGCGCGGGCTGCCCTGCATAGATTTTGAGGACGTGCCCCCGCAGCGTAAGGGCATGGCCGTCACCCGCTCCGCGGGCACGCCCATGACTAGCTTCGACACGCTGGCTCAAGCCATCAGTGCCCACGCCACCCGGGCGGCCGAGAAGCTGCGGCAGCATGGCTTGGTGGCAGGCACGATGACGGTGTTCTATCACACCAATCCCCACAAGCCCGACAGGCCGCGCCATTCGTTTTCGCGCAGCATCCGCCTGCGGCCCATGTCCAACCACACTTTCGACCTGGTGGATGCTGCCGTGGCGGCTGCACGGAAGGGCTGGAAAGGCGATCCGTCCGGAAACGGCTATGGCTATACCAAGGCCGGGATCATCCTCGATGACCTGCTATCCGAGGCCGACCGACCCGCCATGCTGTTTCCCCCGGATCGACCGCGCGATGCGCGCCTGACGGATGCGCTCGATGCGATCAATGACCGGTTCGGAAAGAAGACGATGGTACTGGCGCGGGAGGGGGTCAGCCGGACTTGGGCGACAAAGGCCGATCATCGATCACCGCGCTACACAACTCGGATCAGCGAGCTGCCAACTCTTAAAGTATAGCGGCAAATTCTAAGGTGTGCCAACGTAACCCTTCAACGTACATGGAGGCGGAAATGGGTTGGAATGGGGTCAAAATAGACAGTAAAGACATTGAAAACCATATCCGTAAGGTTTCAATGTACGAGCTGGGCATAGAGAAAGAAAATATTCTCATGCTTGTTCAAGATAATAGCTTAGACCATTGGGCGCTGGCATATGAAGATATGGGGCATATAAAAGCGACGATTATACGCGTAAAGTGGGACGATGCGGGATTTTGCAATACCAAGGTAATCACAGAAGAAGAAGGGCCGACTGCTATAGTTGTGCCAACTGAATTGCTTGATATGCTGACCCCTACAGAAAACCAGTATGCCAAAGAGTGGCGAGAGGATTGTTATCTTATATCGAAAGGCGTAACAGCCGTTATACGAGAGTTCCGCTCTGTTAGGTAGTAATATTCACCCGTAGGAAATAATATCTGTGGGTGAATATTATAGTGCTTCAGTCTTTAAGTTGGATTTCTGTGCATTGTCCTTGTACCCAGAACTTACTTTGAGATACGCAGATTTGTTCGGGAGTCATCTGGGGCCAAAGGGCGCCTTTAGCAAATCCGAATAATCCTACTAGAAGAAATGCGGAGCCAATACCTACCATAACTGCCCAGTTTAAAGGAATGTCAGAAAAAGGCTTTCTTTCAATAAGCTTGAAAAATCCACACCCTAGTATAATAAAGCCAACTATACATATTGCCGCAACCATTTTATTTACATCCTTTAATTCTGATATCACTACTGCAAATTAATAAATCATCTCTGATGATAGTTTACCACAAAAAAAATGCAGATTTGCAATGTCTATCTTTTGAAAGCAGCTAAATTTAGGCAGCGTCCCTCGCGTCGTTCGGTTTAGGGCTTGTCGCCCTAGACCGCCCGTCCCGAGGGACCGCGCTCTAGGCTCCGGCCGGCAAGGGCCGGCCTGCGCCCCGAGCCTATGCCCCTGCCCTTCCTTTACGCCTGGTCCTGCCCGCTTGTCTCGTTCCGAGCCTGCCCGTGCAGGGGCGCAATAGTCAGGCCAGCGGCATAGTCTCGGCCCTTCGGGTCACGATCGCTCGCGCAGGGACCTGCCTTCCCGTTTGGGTGCTAACGTCCTCGGACAAGGTTGAGCAAGGCTTTATCCTTCATCAGATAATCACCGAAGAATGTTGCAAGACCCGTTTCTGTCATTACTTCCAAGTGGGAAACGATATAAGAGCCTCCCGGCATTAAGCCTTTGTATTCTCTTCCAATGAATATTGATGCTCTATCTACTTGCGATGGAGAGCCCTCTTTAGAACCATCATCTGAATAATTGACGGTCCATAGGGTTCCATCAGGAATCACTACGATAGGCAGTGCTATCGCCCAATGTGGCTTTACTGAACCTACTATGTCCACAAGTTCATCGTCAGAAATATTATCTACTAAGTCGTCAAGAGACTGGAGTGCTTGCGACCACTTTTCGAAGAACTCGGCGTCGTTGACATGTAGATCTTCTTTGTTGGCATAGCGTCCCACCTGAGCGGTGCTTTTCCCGACTGGTTCACCAGTTGGATATAAGGCGCTATTTCCGATCCTTATGCCGTGCATGGCTGAGGGCATTTCGATATGCGGGAAATAAAAAGGGGCACTCGCATCTTGAGATTTCTTTTTAGAGTGTAGGAAAGCTTCATGGAAAGCTTCTGTTTCCCTACGGTGCACACATGAGACTAAAAGCGGAAAATGTAGTCCTATCGACTTGCATTCGATAGCAGCTACAAATGTCGCTGCTCCTTGAGTTAAACTCACCCGCAAGTCAAATTCCCGGTACTTTTTCGTATCAGGGTCTCGATACTGCCCGCCATGGTCGCATGAGATACCCATTTCTGTAAGCTTTTTGAGTATTCGTAATTCGAATGAAAAATCTGAAGCTTCGTTGAGATATTCTTCCAAAGCGTCTATGCCAATAGGGTCTTTTTTTAGCTTCGTACTCAATTTCAGCTCCAATATACTTCATCCCATTGCAGATCATACTTGAGAAAGCCCGGCTGGTCGCCGGACTTGTGTCTGATCCTGCGGACGGGCCGGGGGATCGACGCGGGCCAAGGCCCGCGCTCACCCCCACCCCGACGATCTTTCATTTCATATCCGCCAACAGACCTGATCGGCCCTGTCAAAAGACAAGCGCCGCCTGCGGCGTCGTCTCCACCGGGGGCCGTGTCCTCGCGCTTTGCGCTGCGGGCCGCACCACCCCCCGGCTCCGATCCTTTGACAGAACCGCCCAGGCCCGTTTGTCGGGCTTCGCCCTCCT
>NZ_VDDC01000060.1:0-10840 GCF_006239215.1 Paracoccus haeundaensis | reverse complement strand
AGATCAGCAGACAGCAAAAACAGTACTTACGTCAGTGCCCAGCTTTCACGGGGCAACTCAATCCGTGCGCTCGCGGCGATCCCGGATACTTCGATATCCGGACGGCGCGTCGCACGAGAGCAATCGGCTTCGATCGAGCGTCAAGGGAAGCCTGGAACGATGGTCCCAGACAACGGCACCGAACTAACATCGACCGCCATCCTGCGGTCGTGTTCCGAGCATCGGATCGAGTGGCACTGCATCGCGCCGGGAAAGCCGATGCAAAGCCGCTTCGTCGAGGGTTTCAACTATCGGATGCGCGACAAGCTGCTCAATGATACCATGTTCCGCAACCTGGCTCATGCGCGTGTTGTGATCGCTGACCGGGCCGCCGACTACAACACCGAGCGCCCGCATTCGGCCCCGGATTACCAGACCCCGCCTGACTACGCGCCGGCCCTCACCACCGCAATTGCCCGCTCCGCTGCGCGAGATGAAAGCTCCGCGCGTCGAGCGATTGCTTAACCCGGCAGGTCATTGCGAACCACACTACTAATCATTTTCCAGCGGTCAGATCGGTCGACCTCAGCAATGCGACAAACCGAGAAAGCGTCGACCGGACGGCGCGTGCATGAAATTGGTCGGGCCGTGTGCGGGCCGCCAGCT
This sequence comes from Paracoccus haeundaensis, assembly GCF_006239215.1. Taxonomy (NCBI): domain Bacteria; kingdom Pseudomonadati; phylum Pseudomonadota; class Alphaproteobacteria; order Rhodobacterales; family Paracoccaceae; genus Paracoccus; species Paracoccus haeundaensis. The sequence goes on along the minus strand of NZ_VDDC01000060.1, from coordinate 10,195 downwards.
TCGGACCGATGATCCAGTAGACCCTCACAAACAAGCGACCGGCCCGCGTCTTGATCAGGTGGTTGTCGCGGAACGCGCGCAACGCAACGACGTCGGGATGCCAGGCATTTCCATAGGCGGACGTTGCGACGAAACAGGCGCCGCCAGAGGCGGATTCCTCATCCTGATCTGCGTAGGGATCGTCCGGGTCGGGGGTGTGGGGATCGTCGGCAACCGGCGGAACGGAAGGCAGGTCGTCTTCGTCGACCGGTCGAACGGGCAGGTCGTCGTTCGGAAGACCCTTGTCATCCTCTCGCAGTTCCAGACGGGCCATCGTCGCTTCCAGCTCATCGAAGTAGATCGACGTACCCTGCTGGTCCGGCTGATCGAAGTTTCCCTCGCCCTGGCGAAAGACCTCGACAACCTGGTCATGCGTCAGCCCGTTCAGATAACTGTCCGTCACCTCGACGATCCGATCATGGTCCATGAAATCGAGAACCTGTTCGTGCAGCATGTCGATCCGCTCGGCCTGACCGGCAAGAATGACCTGGCTTCCGTCGGGGAGCCCAACCACGATGTCGCTGTCCATCGCCTGTGATGCGTCGCGAAGTGCGCCCGCATCGGCGAAGGCTCCGCCAAAGCCGATATGGTCCCGGGTCGAAAAATCCAGGATGGACGCATCGCCGCCATTGCCGACCAGGAACAGGTTTCGTCCCCCGCCGCCTTCAAGGACGTTGTGATCCCGCGGGTCGTCGCTGCTGGCCACGATCATGTCGTCACCGTCGCCGCCTGCCACGGTGTCGTCGCCGCCATCCGGGAAGATCACGTCGCCCTGATCCGATGCCACAAGAACGTCGTCCCCCCTGCCGCCGGACAGGACATTTCTGCCGCCGCCCCCTTCTATCGTGTCATCGCCGACATGGCCGCGCAGGATGTCGTGACCCAGCCCACCGACGATCAGGTCGTCGACCATCCCGGTGGCCGGATCGGTGACGTTATGCGCCCCCTCGATGACCAGGTCGCGGCGAGGATCTGAGACCACGACGACCAGCATCTCTCCCGGTCTCAGATCATGGCGATCCTGAACGCCGGGGCCGGAAACCACGTTCATGTCTGCCCGCGCGTCGGCAATGCCGTTCGCGACCGTCACCATGCGTGCGGATTCGTCGAACCAGGGTGAATGCGGCGAATCCGCAGGCGTCAGCGTCCGGACCGAGACGTGCATCCCGTCAGCGATGCCCCCAAGATCGACCCTGCCCGCCCCGTTGGTCGGATTGTGCAGAAAGACGATCTTCTGGCTGTCATCCGCAAAGCCGGTGACGCCGATCCCGTCGGTCACAGCGATGTCCTGCAGGGCATGGGCATCGGTCATGGTGGTCTTTCCGACCAGATGGCTTTGCGCGATGTCGTAGATCTGCCCCATCGGCGTTGCGATCGCGACGATCTGTCCGCCATTGCTCTCCGCCGCGGGAAACCGGGTGTCATAGAACTTGTTCGACAACCAGTCATAGGCGATGCCCCAATGGTCGATCGAATCAACGCCAAGATCCACCGCCTTTGAGAACGCGTCGATCCAGGCCGCACCCTGATCGATGCCGACGGCCGTGTTCGCGCCGATGTTGAATTCCGAGAGCGAGAACTTCAGATCGCTGGAGAACCCCTCGAACCGCTCAAAGACCTCCATCGGACGGATCGCCCAGTTCAGGTTCTGGGTGATCGTGCTGGCATCCGGGTAGCTGTGCTGGAAGACCGTGTCGATCATGCCGCGATGTTCCAGCGAGATCTTGGAGATGATGTCCGCGGACTCCTGCGGACCGTCCGCGGTCCATCTGCCGTCCGCGCCCTGCGTCGCGCGCCACTGGACCCCCGCCTGAACGCCCAAGCCTGGGGCATGCCAGCCGGACATGTCGTCCGAGAGCCGTTCGATCATGTCGGTGAGCTTGGGGATCTGCGCATTTGCGATCGCGCCGTATTGATGGCCCGTCAGGCTGCCCCAGGCCTTGCTGCCCCAGTATTCGTTGCCGATTTCCAGGTCCCTGATCACGGCGTCGGGAAACGCCTTAAGCGCCGTCTCCAGCCTGTCGACATAGCGGTCGAACCCCGAGTGATCGAAGACGCCCCCCTGCTTGTCATAGAACTGGAAGGTCGGCACGACCACGGTCATCGGCTTGCCGGTCAAGGAGGCATATTCCAACGCCTCGTTGATGGTCATGACATAGTTTTCGCTGCCGGGTTCGATCGGATCTCCGAACATCCGCGCCAGTCCGCCATTCGCCCAGGTCTGATCCTCGGTCACGCCGCCGCCGGGATAGCGAAACCCCGAGAAGTCGATTTCCTTGAGGGTTTCGGCAAAGGGCTGGCCATCCCTCAGACTGTCCCGCGTCAGGATGATGTTCGCGCCGAAATGAGCGTCCGTGATGAGTGACAAGGCGGTCTCCTTCAAGCCTGACCTGCGCCTGTTGCCGAAGGAGTGCCTGTCGACGCGCATGCGCCGATCCGCGTGGTCTGGTGCGTCGGCCCGATCGACGCTATGCAACAGCCCTTGATAAACCGTGAAGACGCGGCGGATTTCGACATGGCATCAGAATTGCGACCTAGGCCTGCATCGCAGTGGCCGCTGCTGACCATTGCCCAACCTGTACGCTAACTCGGTCCCCGCATCTTTCGCTTAAACCTGACGATGACGCATTCCTGCATCACAGCGCTTTGAGATGAAAAGAATTTTTTGGCAGCGCAACAGCTTTCGGCCGCTTTGCGATGAATGGTGCGCGCAAAGTAGATGCCGGTGCTATGCGTCCGTGGCGGTGCTGAACTCAGACGCTGCTCCGGATGGATCAATGGTGCGGGGATTCTGCGTCGCGAATGCTGGTGACGTCCACAGTCCTTCTGAGCAAGCCAACCTTCTGTGCGAAACAGCGCTTCGCCCAAAGGCTGCGCCTAAAGATGCGCCTGATATGGCATCGCGAAGGCGCATCCGCGATGCCGCACCGTTACACGCTCCGGCCTGCATCCACGCCCGCGGCTGCTGTGCTATCAAGCAGGGAAATACCCAACTGCAACGCGGCACCGATGGCCTTGGTCAGAACGACGTCAGGCGCGCCCGCGAACTGACATTCCCTGACCACGGGTGCGTCCCCGCGCAGACAGGCCGCAATGCAGACATATCCCGCGGGCTTGCCCTGATCGTCGTCCGGACCGCCCACGCCGGTGATCGCCAGCGCCAGCCCGGCGCCGGGGGCCGCATCCAGCGCACCCGTGGCCATCTGCCGGGCCACCTGCGGGTCATAGACCGTCCGCTCCTCGATCAGCTGGGCGGAGACCCCAAGCGCATTTACCTTCATCGACGGGGCATAGGTGACAAAGCTTCCCTCCAGCGCGGAGGAACTGCCGGACACGCCCGCGATGCTTGCCGCAAGCAGGCCGCCCGTGCAGGATTCCGCCGTCACCACGCGGCAGCCACGCCGTTCCAGCAGCTTGCAGAGCGCGCCGGCGGACAAGTGCAGATCGTCGGGAAACCCGATGTCCACCCGCTGCCTGCGCAGGATGGCGGGGCGGAACAGCCTTTCGTCCAGCCGGTCGATCAGCGCAAGCCGATCGGCTTTCGGATGCGCAAGATTGATGGGGTTGACGCGCTTGAACCAGGTCCGTCCCAGCCGCGTCACGACGGTCGACACGATCCTCTGTGCATGCGGATCGTCGTCTGTCCCCAAGCGCCGCTGGACATCGGCCATATCCATGTCGGGACTGTCCTTGCGCGCCTGATCCAGGGCAAAGACCACGATGTCCCATTCCAGATAGGTCGCGCCGATCTGCGCCTCGTCTCCGGCACCTATTCCCAACCCGTCGGTCGGCTTGGCGCGCCACGTGTGCTCAGGGACGCCGCTATTGCGGGCCAGCCACGGAATCTCCCACGACTTGAGCAGACCCTGTACCGGCGCCAGATCGCCCACATCGCCATGCAGCGTCCAGAAGCCCGCCCCCAGCTCCGAAAAGTTGTCCGTGCTGGCGACCAGGCCCCCGAGCCGGTGAGCCTGGTCGTAAAGCGTCATCATGCGCAATCGGGCGCGCAGGTTGCCCCGACGGGTGCGTGCTCCGTCATCATCGGCGGTCGCGATGCCGGGATGCAGTCGGGCCATGGCGGACACCATGGCGTCGTATTCCGCTGACAGATCCAGGTGAAAGTGTTCAAGGCCCAGCGCCTTGCAGGCGTCGATGCCGCGGTCGGTCTCCTCCGGCACCTGATGGATGGGCAGGGTCAGTCCGATGACCTGCCAGCCCGCCGCCTTGAACAGCGCCGCGGTCAGCGCTGAATCAACGCCACCCGACATCCCAAGGACCGCCGTTCCGACCCCGGCCTGCCGGCGATAGTCCTGCAATTGACCGATCAGGTGATCCTGCACCCGCTGCAACGCGGGCACGGGAAGAAACAGGCCGTCCTTCACCTGTTCGGTGAATTTGCGCGCGAACCAAGACGACAGCGCCCCTGCCTGGTCCTGTCGCGAGAGGTTCAGAATTTCCGTTTCCAACATGGTGCACCTGCTTTGGATTGGACCCGTATACCCATCCAAAGGGGCATTTTGTTCCCGCGCACCCGGACGGACTTCGAACCCCGGTGCCTGCTACGCGGTCGCATGATCCCAAGGCGGCACCGACTGCCAATTCGAACAATACTGCATCCCAATCATCAGCGTTTGAGACCCCGCCTCGGGGCGAGCCGCAGGAGTTTTCAGAATTTATCACTGCGACGTAAAGGAGCCGCTGTTGAATCCGCCTTACGATCACCCTGTTCGTGTCAGAATGCTGAAAAGAAAAGATATTTCGATCAGCCCCTGGCAGCATTCCGACTGCCGCGCGGAGTGATTCCCATCTCGCCCGCTGGTCACAGCCAAGGACGCCGATGCGATCTAAGTGCCGGGGCAAAGTCGGGGCGCCGTCCAAGGGAACTTAGTAAACCGGACAGACGAACGACCAAATGCGCTCGAAGATTGACGAACCGCAACCGGAGTTTGTCATGCGAAGCGTCCGGTTGAACGCCTGCCGCACGCCCCTTTCGTTAATGGCGTGTCAATGTCCGTGCCGTAACACTCCGAACCTGCGATGGCACTGTCGGGAAAGGCGATGTTCTGCGGCGCGCAGTTCCCCGACCACGCCGCCGCCTGCGCGGTCCATATTCCGGCGATCATCTCCATCGGCCCATCGCCCCTGGGCCCCGACCACGACCCGCTGATCGCGCGCCACATGGGCCAGATGTCGCCCGAGGCCTCGGTGGCCCGGGACGATCCGGCCTGGTTCTTCTAAACGTCGGGAACGACGGGGCATCCCAAGGCTGCCGTGCTGACCCGCGGCCAGATGGCCTTCGTCGTCACTAACCACCTGTGCGACCTGATGCCCGGCACCACGGAACAGGACGCGTCGCTGGTGGTGGCGCCGCTCTCCTACGGTGCGGGCATCCATGCCCTGACCCAGATCGCCCGCGGCGTGCCGACCGACGGTCTTGTGGCCGTTTACGGCGACACCCGCACCCTTGGTCCAGGCGCGCGCATCATCAGCGCGGGCCTGCATCTGGGCCAGGGGGGTGACATCCACGCACATGGGCTCTGGGCCGACGCTGAGGGGGTCCTGCACATGGGGCATCTGCGCCCCGAAGTCACGCACCTGTCCCGCGACGCCTGGATCACTGGATGGCAGTTGGACGGCGCCATCTTCCGCCGCATGCCGGACGCCGAGACGGGCTTTGCCCCGTTCCGACGCGCCGACGGCTGCCCGGTGGCCTACTGGCGCGCCTTGTGCGCCTGCGTCCGAATCTGGACCTCGTTCCCGTGATCACCGCGCTGATGCAGACCCGTACACGTATCCAAGGTCTTGGTGCCTTGTCGGCGCTCAGTTCGCCATAGGCGCACCTCGGCTCGGCCCGGCGACAGAGATCCTCATCCTGGGTCAAGACCGCACATCACTGCACGTCGCGTCGGTCGGTGCGGCACTGTTCACCAAGGCGTGCTGTCACGACAAATCATGATCTGCATTACCGCGTAACTGCTGCTGATCGACGCGCACCAGTCCCTGAATCACCACACCCTGTGGATCCGCAAGCGTGAAGCAAGAACTACCTAAGGAGGGAGTGCAATGTCCGTCGGGAATGGGATGTAGTTGTTGCGGATACTTCCGCCAGAGTTCTGCTGATTGGTGGGAAAATCGGTGATGTTACTCAATCATAAGCTGCATCAATCACGTTTTTTACACGGTCTTTGTTGGTCCAATTTACTCGCGACGCTTGTATTTCTGAGGATATTCTCGAATGAAGCCTACCTAAAAGCATAGTCTGTAAAATTTTAAGGAACTTTCCGGAGATTTGCCTCTTGTGCCGCACTTGAGAGATGTTGGCACTATCAGGAAGTCGTCACGATGCGAGCTGTTCGCGTTCCGCAGGTTACCCCTCCCCTTCGTAAATCCATGTCTGTCCTGCGGGACCCGACATTCAGGTTTCGGTCTGATGCATCTTCCAAACAAGCCGCCCCTGTGGGTGGCATGGCCAAGCGGGGGCTGGATGTCACGTTGGCGGTCTTGGGCCTGCTGCTGCTGGCGCCGCTGATCCTCGCGCTGGTCATCGTCCTCAAGCTGACGGATTCCGGGCCGCTGCTCTACGGGCACCGCCGCGTAGGCTTCGGCGGGCGCGAGTTCCGCTGCTGGAAGTTCCGCACCATGGTCGTCAACGGCGACGCCGTTCTGGAGCAGTATCTGCGCAAGCATCCCGCCAAGGCGGCCCTGTGGTACGAACAGCGCAAGCTGGTCGACGATCCGCGCGTCACTCCCCTCGGCGCCGTGCTGCGCAAACTGAGCCTGGACGAGCTGCCCCAGCTTCTGAACGTGCTGACCGGAGAGATGAGCTTGGTCGGCCCGCGTCCGGTCGTGCGGGCAGAGCTGGACCATTACGCCAGCTCCACCCGCCACTATCTGGCGGCCCGCCCCGGCCTGTCCGGCCTCTGGCAGATCAGCGGCCGCAGCAACACGACCTACATGGAGCGCGTGCAGATGGACCGCTTCTACGTGATGAAGTGGAACCCGTGGATGGACCTGCGCATCATCTTCATGACCATCCCCGCCGTCGCGCTGTCCCGCGGAGCGCATTGAGCGGGCGGCTGTATCCGATGCATGAATAGCCCAATGTTTCTTAGACACCTTCGTATGTCATCTTCTGCCGCCGTTCGAACTCGACTGGTGACAGCATCCTGTTCCTCGCATGCTTGCGCTTCGGGTTGTAGGACATCTTGGTGTAATCGAACACGTCCCGCCTGGCTTCTTCGCGGGTCCGATAGGTTTGCCGTCTGATCCGTTCCCGCTTGAGGAGGTTGAAGAAACTTTCGGCCACCGCGTTGTCGTGGCAGCCTCCTCGGCGGTTCATGGAGTGCTCAAGATTGCGGGCGCACAGGAAGGCGCCCCAATCCATGCTGGTGAATTGGCTGCCCTGACCGGAGTGGATCAGCACCTTCGCCTTGGGTTTGCGTCGCCAGACCGCCATGAGCAGGGCTTGCAAGACGACGTCCGTGGTCTGGCGGCTTTGCATCGATCATCCGATGACAAGCCGAGAGGTCGATGACCACCGCGAGATAGGCAAAGCCCTCCTGCGTCCGGATGTAGGTGATGTCCGTCACCCAGACACGATCCGGTGCTTCGACGTCGAACTGCCTGTCGAGGGTCTTGTCGACCATGACCGAAGGCTTGCCTCCGTAGCTGCCCGGACGCCGCTTGTAGCCGATCTGCGCCTTGATCCCTGCAAGTTGTGTCAGTCTGGCCACGCGGTTCGCGCAGATACTTTCTCCCTGCTCCAAAAGATCGTCGTGCAGTTTGCGATAGCCGTAGACCTTGCCGCTGTCGGTCCAGGCATTCAGCAGCATCTTCGTCTGGCGCTTGTCTTCAATCGCCCGATTGCTCAGCGGCACCTGAAGCCGGGCATGGAACCCGCTCGGTTGGATGCGCAGGCACCGACACATGGCCCTGACGGAAAACTGCCCTCGATGCTCGGCTACGAACGCGTATCTCACCTTGCATCCCCGGCGAAATACGCGCTCGCCACTGTCCTCGGACCGATGGCGGACAGGGCTCGCCCTTTTTTAGAATGTCCCGCTCTTTCGACACGCGCGCCACCTCGAGCTTCAGCCGACGGACCTCGACATCCTTATCGGTCTCGCCTGTGGCCGCCTTCGCGAACTTGCGCTTCCACGCATAGAGCGAATGCAGTCTGACCCCGAGCCGCTCCGAAACCTCCTTGATCGGGTAGCCCCGCTCCGTGATCTGTGCGACCGCGTCACGCTTAAACTCGTCTGTGAAATTGACAGTGCCCATCATGGCATCCTTGCCTCAAGGTTAGCGAAGAAAACGTCCAGGAAACATGGGGCTATTCAGATCACCCTTGCAGCAACCTTCATCTGTTGGTCGGGAATCCAGACGATAAGCGCATGCGGACTAAGCGCAGGACCTCAGGATCCGTAACGAGGTAGGGAAATACATGTTTTGTTATAGTGAGACATTCTATAGCCGAAGGCGGAAGCGCCATAACAGAGAGATTCCGTTACCTGCCAAGTCCGAACGTTCGTAGGAGATGAGACGCACTGGCATCGACGAACCTCTTTGCTGCTCCATAATGCTGCAAACTTCGATCTCTCAATGCTATGCACGAGACTGGCAACATGCCCCATGGCAAGCGAACGACCAGATGGTCCAAACGACGTTTACAACCGTCGATCTACACTCGCACGCCATGCCGACATGAGTGAACCTGTCTGCCTCGGCAGCGCCACCATCATATGACGGCACAGTATCTTCCGGCATCCAGATGCGATCGGTCGCAGCGCCACTCGCGCCATGCGGCCCGAAGCGCCGGTCGGCACAACACGTTTTGCCATAACGGGGCCGACGCGCCAGTAAAGGCGGATGAAGGCGCGGCCAGTTGGGTATTTGACAAGTACGCGATCCCGGTATCGGCGAAGCGTCACCACATCCGGATGCATGCGGTCTCCATAGGCTGCGGTCGCGACAAAGCACGCCCCTCCTGAGGCGCCCTGATCCTCCTGGTCGGTGTCAGCCTCGTCACCAGTGCCTTCGTCATCTGAAGGGTCATCACCAACGGCAGGCAATTCGTCCGGGTCTGCCGCTGGCTGCGACGTTCCGGGAACGGGCTCGCCGTCGATATACTGCGTCGTGACGGTCTGTCCGTCCACCGTCTCCTGGACCAGGACGGGCTGGGTCGTGTTCGCGAAATTCTGGGTTATGAACAACGCGTCCTGAGTTCCGCCCTGCCCCTCAACCGACCCCAACGACAGGCCGATCCCGATATACGCGACATCGGGATCGAGGATGTTCGCCTGATGGGAGGGGCTTTCCATCAGCGCGGAATGCAGCCGGTCGACGTCGGCTTCGGTGGCCGGACCTCTCAGTCCCGTATAGGCCACATTCTCCGTCAGGTTCCATGACCCGCCGGCAAGCGGAAAGTCCGCATCCTCGACCCTGTCGGTCGGAGAGGATCCATTCTCGCCAGCGTGCGAAATCGCCTGCTCCTCGGCCATCCAGTCGGAATGGTCCTGAGCTGCGGCGTTCAGATGAACTTCGACGTGGACCGGGTTGAGGCCAGCCTGTTCCCGCTCTGCATTCACCAGATCGACGACGTGAAGTTCAAGACTGTCCGCAATCTCAGATGGCATCTTCCGCTCCAATTCCGTGAAGGAGGAGCGCGATGCAAATTTGCCGACGCAAAGGCCTGCTTGTCAGGCACGCTGCCTCATCTGACGCGAAGCTTGTCACAGCTTCCCGAGCTTTTCCAGATGAGCAGGCACGGTCGGCGACCGTCCGCCGGGTGATTGCATCAGGCCCTGTCCCTTCGCCGGCTTTGCGCAAACGCACGGACCTTTCGTTCAACACTCAGGCCATGCAGCACGATCATGCGGAGCCATCATGCTCGCCTGTTCTACCAGCGATCGATGCATGGCTTTGAGAGAGGATGCCGACAGAACAATGATGCCGCCAGCATGCCTCAAGACCAAGCACAATCATGATTCCTCCAGAAGCACGCGGGTTGAAATCGAGCGCGAGATACCCCTTCGCTGAGGTGCTCTCCATTCTTTTGACAGGATCTGGCGCTTTTCAAACTCTGATCTGCTCCTGCTGATCGGGTTGCGTTGCTTCTGCTGTCAGTGAGGAGACCACTGCTGGCGGTCGGCCGCCA
>NZ_VDDC01000059.1:0-10870 GCF_006239215.1 Paracoccus haeundaensis | reverse complement strand
TCGGGCCAGAAGGCCATCGGCGTGTCCGGGACAGGCCGTGACGCAACGGATGCGCCGACGCCCAAATCGGATGCCATGATGGCAATCATCGTGCTGGGCGCCAGCCTGTGGCGGCTGCGCAAGGCGAACGCCCGCGACTGAGCCGCGGGCGTTCGGCCGGGGACGGGGCGACCCGTCACCTGGCCGAGGCGTCGGCCTCGTCGGTGGCGGCGGGGTCGAATTCGCTCAGTGCGGGACGCTTGCCGATCGTGATGTGGTCGATCTCCTCTGCGGCGAATCCGCGGATCAGGGCCGGGATCATCATCGAAACCAGCAGGAAGATCGGCAGCCCGACGACCGTGATCACCTCCTGCAGGGCCGTCAGCCCGGCCTCTCCTGCCAGCAGGATCAGCGTTCCGGCGATGGCGCCTTCGGCCAGGCCCCAGAAGACGCGCTGGCGGACGGGTCCGGGTTCCGCCGTCCCCGTGCACAGCATGTCCACGACCAGCGACGCCGAATCCGACGAGGTGGCAAAGAAGATCGCTACGACCAGCACGGCCAGCCCCTGCATCAGCGGTGCCCAGGGCAGTTCCGCAAAGAAGGCGAACATCGCCAGCGGCACGGATTCGCTGACGGCGTTGCTGATGCTGCCCGCGGCGGGGCCCATCGCGGCACGCGCCGCCTCTCCCAGGCCGTCGATGGCCATCGCCTGCCAGCCGAAGATCGCGAACCAGATGACGGTGAACAGCGATGGCGCCAGCAGGACGCCGAAGACGAATTCCCGGACCGTGCGCCCGCGAGAGATCCGCGCCACGAACAGGCCGATGAAGGGCGACCAGGTGACCGTCCAGGCCCAGTAGAACACCGTCCAGTCGCCCTGCCAGCCCCATTCGCCGGTATCCATCCCGCCGCCGTGCAGCATGTCGTTCCAGAAGGCCAGGCGCGGCAGGTTGGACAGGTACAGGCCGATCGTCTCGACGACGCCGCGCAGAAGAAACAGGGTCGATCCGGTCACCAACACGAACAGCATCAGGCCCACGGCCATGCCGATGTTGACGTTCGACAGCAGCTTCACCCCCTTGTCCAAGCCGGCGACGATCGAGATCGTGGCAACGATCGTCAGGCTGCCCAGGATCGCAAGGCGCAACCCGGTGTCGTTCGACCAGCCGAACAGCGCCGACAGTCCCGCCGCGACCTGCGACGAGCCGAGGCCGAGCGAGACCGCGACCCCGAACAGCGTGCCCAGGATGGACACGATGTCGATCGTCTTGCCCACGGGGCCATAGATCCCCTCGCGCAGCAGCGGGTAGAAGACGGAACTGACCCTGACGGGCAGGTCATAGCGGTTGATGAAATAGGCGAAGGCCAGCCCGGGTAGGGCAAAGATCGTCCAGGTGTGCAGCGCAAGGTGATAGAGCGATATCGCGATGGCATCCTGGGCCGCGGTCAGGGTGAAGGGTTCGACCCCCGGCAAGGGCGGCGACTGATAATGGCTGATCGGCTCTGCCACGCCCCAGAACATCAGCACCGTGCCGATGCCGCCCGCGAACAGCATCGTGAACCACGAGAGGTTGGAATATTCGGGCCGAGAGTTGCGCGGCCCAAGACGGATATGCCCGTGGCGCGACATCGCCGCATAGATCAGAAAGCCCAGCCAGACGTTCACCGCAAGGATGAAGAACCAGCCGAGGTTGGTCACGATCCAGGCCCGGCTGACGGAAAACGCGGCCCCGATGGGACCGGGCATCGCCACCAGCAGGACGACGAAGATCAGGCTGAGGCCTGCGGATATGAAGAAGATCGTGGGGTCGACCCGCAGGCCCAGATGCTGTGCCAGTCTTTTCATGCTTTGCCCTCTTGGTCTTGAAATACTGGGGTCAAGCGTTACGCGGGCGCATCGTTCCTAAGAAATCTGCGCAGGCGCATGGTGCGCGGCGCGGAATTCCTTGGGGATTTCCCGGATCGAGTAAGATTTGCTCCATCGCCTGTGCGGCAACTTGGGGCGGCGATCCTTGAAGGAGTCCGTTGCAACAGGGTGGAGTGCGACATGCGGTAACACCTTGCGCATGACGGGGATGACAAGGTTGCCTTGCGGTCTCTCGGTGCCGAACGGAGGTGTTGTCGTTGTGACGCAGATCGGGTGCGTCTGACGCGGACAGGGCGCCCGATGCTAGTGCATGACCACCATTTTCGTCCTGGCGTCATCCCGCGACGCGCACGGCATGAGCCTGACCAAATTCGAAAGCACGCAGTTCAACGGCCTGGCGCACGTCACGTTAAGGTTCACACAAGGATCGCACGGGCGGTTCCCGGCACACGGCATCGCCGGAATGTCGCATTGCAACAAGAACATGTACCCGACAGGGCGTGCAGGATGGCGACGATCGACTTGCACATCGGGCGCTGCTGAAAAAACCGGCGATACTCACTGACCCCTTAAATTTATCTTTACAGACTGAAATCGTCGCGGCATCGTCGGCTTATAAACCAGTTTACTAAACCGCTTTATAAGCTTTAGGGGACTCGCGTGGCCAATCTTCAGGATGTTGCGACAGCGGCTGGCGTCTCCAAGGCGACGGTGTCGCGCTATCTGAACGGCTCTCTGGAACTGCCCGAACGGACCGCGTCCCTGATCGATGCGGCGATCCGCACCCTGAACTATACGCCCAACCCTCATGCGCGGCGCCTGAGCCTCGGGCGGTCGGACACGATCGCCCTGATCGTTCCCGACATCTCCAGCCCGTTCTTTGCCGCGCTGGTCGGCGCCGTCGAGGCCGAGGCAAGCGACATGGGGCTGGCACTGGCGCTTTACGCGACGCTGAACTCTCCGGAACGCGAACTCTCCTATCTCGACCTGGTGCGGACCGGCCATGCCGACGGTCTGATCTTCGTCACCAACCATGCCGGCACCGACAGGCTGGCCCAGAAGATCAACCACCTTCCGCGCTGCGTGGTCGTGGACGAGGATGTTGTGGGCACGACCGCCCCCAAGATCTTCTGCGACAACCGTCGCGGCGGCTGGCTGGCCGGGCGTCATCTGGCGCAACAGGGCCATCGGCACGTGCTGTTCGTCGGCGGCGTCGACGAGATGGTCAGCGGCGCCCGCCGCTTCGAGGGCTTTTCTGCCGGGATCGCGGAGGTGTCGGGGCCGGATCATGCGATCGACCGGATCAGCGGGCTTTACACCGTCTCTGCCGGACGCGCGGCTGGCCAGGCCTTCGTCGCGCAGGACCCGGCGTCCCGTCCGACGGCCATCTTTGCCACGTCCGACGAACTGCTGATCGGCCTGTACGAGGTTCTGGCAGAGGCCGGCATTCCCATTCCGCAGGAGGTCTCTGTCGTCGGGTTCGACGACGTGGGGCCGCTGCATCTTTTCGCACCCGCCGTGACCGCGGTGCGTCAGCCTGTCCGCGACCTGGGCCAGCACGCGCTGAAGCTGCTGCTGGCGACGGACAATGCCGATCCGGCCAATCACCCGTCAGAGGTGCTGCTGGATGTCACGCTGATCGAGCGGAACTCTGTTGCGCCGCCGGTCCGCCCCTTCCACCGCAACCCCAACAGCGAGGAATGACCATGACGACCCTGACCCGCCGCACCCTGGGTGCGATGATGACGACCGGCCTGATCGCTGCGGCCCTGCCCGCGCTGGCGCAGGACGGCAAGACCTTGGCGCTGGTCCAGATCAACCAGCAGGCGCTGTTCTTCAACGACATGAACCGTGGTGCGCAGGAGGCCGCCGATGCCGCGGGCGCCGAACTGCTGATCTTTAACGCGAACAACGATCCCGCGGCGCAGAACAGCGCGATCGAGACGTATATCCAGGAGGGCGTGGACGGCATCGCCGTCGTGGCCATCGACGTGAACGGCATCATGCCCGCAGTCCAGCAGGCCGTCGATGCCGGCATCCCGGTCGTGGCCATCGACGCCATCCTGCCCGAAGGGCCGCAATCGGCCCAGATCGGCGTGGACAACGCCCAGGCCGGCGCCGACCTGGCGGCCGTGGTCAACGACGCGCTGCCCGAAGGGTCCACCCTGGGCATCGTGGGCGCGTTGAACTCGTTCATCCAGAACGTGCGCATGGACGGGTTCACGGGTGCCTTGGACAGCGCCAAGGTCAGCATCGCGGGCACGGTGGACGGCCAGAACGTGCAGGACACCGCCCTGGGGGCGGCCGAGAACCTGATGACCGCCAACCCGGACCTGACCGCCATCTATGCGACGGGAGAGCCCGCACTGCTTGGCGCGGTGGCGGCCGTGGAAAGCCAGGGTCGGCAGGCCGACATCGCCGTCTATGGCTGGGACCTGACCGCACAGGCGATTGCCGGGATCGATGCGGGCTATGTCAAGGCGGTGATCCAGCAGGACCCGGCGGGCATGGGCGCGGCGGCCGTGACCGCGCTTGGCACGCTGGCGGATGGCGGCACGGTCGAGCCGGTGATCTCGGTCCCCGTCACCATCGTCACGCAGGAGAACGTCGAACCCTATCGGGCCGCGTTCCAGTGATCGCAGCGGTCCATCAGTTCAGGCAGGGGGACCATCCCCCTGCAGGTCACCCCGCGATCCTGTCCCTGCAGGGCATCACCAAGACATTCGGGTCGCATCAGGCGCTGCGCGGGGTGGACCTGGACATCCGCGCCGGCGAATGCCTGGGGCTGATCGGCGACAATGCCGCCGGCAAGTCCACGCTGTCCAAGGTGATGTCGGGCACCTATGTCCCGGATGGCGGGCAGATCCTGCTGGACGGCAGGCCCGTGCGCTTTTCCACGCCGTCCGAGGCGCGTGCGCAGAAGATCGAGATGGTCTATCAGGACCTGTCGCTGTGCGATCACGTCGATGTCGTCGGAAACCTGTTCCTGGGCCGAGAGCTGAAGCGTGGCCCGTTCCTGGACCAGCCCCGCATGCTGGCCGAGGCCGAACGCATGCTGGCGGCGCTGGAGATCCGCATCCCGCGCCTGACCGCCAAGGTGGAGAAGCTGTCGGGCGGTCAGCGCCAGGCCATCGCCATCGCACGCGCCGCCAGCTTCGACCCCAAGGTGCTGATCATGGACGAGCCGACCTCGGCCCTGGCCGTGGCCGAGGTCGAGGCCGTGCTGGCCCTGATCAACCGGGTCAAGGCGCGCGGCGTCGCGGTGGTGCTGGTCACGCACCGGATGCAGGACCTGTTCCGCGTCTGCGACCGCATCGCCGTCATGTACGAGGGCACCAAGGTCGCCGAACGCCTGACCCCCGACACGAACCTTCAGGAACTGGTCGACCTGATCGTCGGCAAGGGAGGCCATTGATGGCTGTCTATACCGAACGCAAGGCCGGGTCGCCCCTGGCCGATTTCGTGGGCGAACATGCGCAGGTCCTGTCCATCGCGATGTTCTTCCTGCTGTGCATGGCCATCTTCGGGATGGCCAGTTCGACCTTTCTCAGCGCGGGCAACCTGCTGAACATCCTTCGTCAGGCGGCGCCGATCCTGATCGTGGCGGTCGCCATGACCATGGTCATCACCACCGCCGGGATCGACCTGTCGGTCGGATCGCAGGTGGCACTGGTCAACGCGGTCTGCGCCATCGCCATCGGCGCGGGCCTGCCCTGGCCGGTCGTCGTGCTGCTGATGCTGGCCTTGGGCGCGGGGGTCGGCGCGGTGCAGGGGTGGTTCATCTCGTACCAGGGCATCCCGGCCTTCATCGTGACGCTGGCGGGCCTGTCGATCCTGCGCGGCTTTGCGCTGTACCTGACCGAGGGCTATTCGATCCCCATCACCGACGTGCCGGGTTTCTTCTGGCTTGGGCGCGGTACGCTGGCGGGCTTTCCGGTGCCTGCGCTGATCGCCTTGCTGATCGCGGTCCTGGGCTTTGTCGTGATGCTGCGCACGCAATATGGGCGGCAGGTGATCGCGGTGGGGTCCAACATGGAGGCCGCGCGCCGCGTGGGCATGCCCGCGAAACGCGTGCTGGCCTCGGTCTATGTGGTGGCGGGGCTGGCCTCGGCGGTGGCGGGGATGCTGATCGCGGCGCGCCTCGGCTCCGGGTCGTCGAACGCGGCGCAGGGGTTCGAGCTGCAGGTCATCGCGGCCGTGGTGCTGGGCGGGACGTCGCTGATGGGCGGCAAGGCCTCGATGCTGGGCACCGTCCTGGGCACCATGACCATCGCGGTGATCGGAAACGGGCTGATCCTGCTGCACATCTCTCCGTTCTTCACGCAGATCGTGACGGGCGCCATCATCCTGGTCGCCATCTGGCTGAACACCAAGCTGTTCGACCGGGGCTTCCGCTTCGGGAGGGCACGCGGATGAGCGAGCTGTCCCCCTGCCATGTCCGGTCGGGCCAGGTGATGACCGTCACCGGCCCGATCCCCTCGGAAGATCTGGGCCACACGCTGATGCACGAGCATCTGCAGAACGACTGTCGCTGCTGGTGGAACGCGCCCACGGACCCGGCGCGGCAATATCTGGCCGACAGCCCTGTCGGCATCGAGATCCTGTCCGAACTGCGCCAGGACCCGTTCGTGAACCGCCACAACATCGCGCTGGACGACCCCGACCTGGCGATCGCGGAGCTGCGCGCCTTCACCGCCGCGGGCGGGCGCAGCGTGGTGGACCCGACCTGCCGCGGCATCGGGCGCGACCCCACGACCCTGCGCCGGATCGCGACCGAGACCGGGCTGAACATCGTGATGGGCGCGGGCTATTACCTGGCCAGCTCCATGCCGGACACGGTGGCGCGCCTGTCCATCGATGACATCGCGGATCAGATCGTGGCCGAGGCGCTGACCGGCACCGACGGCACCGATGCCCGCATCGGCCTGATCGGAGAGATCGGCGTGTCGTCCGATTTCACGGCCGAGGAGGAGAAGTCGCTCCGCGGCGCGGCGCGGGCGCAGGCGCGCACCGGGCTGCCGCTGATGGTGCATCTGCCGGGCTGGTTCCGGCTTGGGCACCGGGTGCTGGACGTCGTCGAATCCGAGGGCGGGGACCTGCGCCACACGGTGCTGTGCCACATGAACCCCTCGCATGACGATCCGGTCTATCAGGCGACGCTGGCGCAGCGGGGGGCCTTTGTCGAATTCGACATGATCGGCATGGATTTCTTCTATGCCGATCAGGGGGTGCAGTGCCCGTCCGACGACCAGGTCGCCCGCGCCATCCTGGGCCTGGCCGAACAGGGGTTCCTGGACCGCATCCTGCTGTCGCAGGACGTGTTCATCAAGATGATGCTGACCCGCTATGGCGGCAACGGCTACGTATTCGTGACCCGCCATTTCCTGCCGCGCCTGATGCGACACGGCCTGTCGGCCTCCGACTGCGACCGGCTGATGGTGACGAACCCGCGCCGCGTCTTCGACGCCACCTTCTGACATCCGCGAAAGGAACGACCCATGACAACCCGCGTGCTTCTGGTGGGCGAAAGCTGGACCACCTCGGAAACGCATTACAAGGGCTTCGACCAGTTCGGCTCGGTCCGGTTCCACACCGGGGCGACGCCCCTGCTGGAGGCGATGAAGGAGAGCGATTTCCACATCGACTACATGACCGCCCATGACGCCGCCGAAGGGTTTCCCTTCGCGATGGAGGGGCTGGCGCCCTATGACATCATCATTCTGTCGGACATCGGCGCGAACACCTTCCTGCTGCCGCCCGATGTCTGGCTGCGGTCCAGGACCGTGCCGAACCGGTTGCGGTTGCTGAAGGAGTGGGTGGCGCAGGGGGGCAACCTGCTGATGATCGGGGGGTATTTCTCGTTCCAGGGCATCGACGGTCGGGCGCGTTGGCGCAACACCGCGGTCGAGGACACGCTGCCCGTCACCTGCCACCCCTGGGACGACCGCGTCGAGATCCCCGAAGGTGCGCAGGCCGACATCCTGCTGCCCGACCATCCGGTGATGGCGGAGATGCCCGCCGCCTGGCCGCCGATCCTGGGCGTGAACGAGGTGATGGTCCGCGACGGCGCGACCGTCGTGGCGCGCCTTCCCGAGGATCAGGGCGGCCACCCGCTGCTGGTCCTGGGCCAGCACGGGCAGGGGCGCACGGCGGCCTGGACGTCGGATGTGGGACCGCATTGGCTGTCGCCCGAATTCTGCGACTGGCCGGGCTATGGCACGTTGTGGAAGAACCTGTTCGGTTGGCTGGTCGCGCGGTGACGGGATCAGTCGCCCGCCAGGATCGCGCGCATCGCGCCCGTGTCGGGAAAGGCGCTGACGGTGCCCGCGCGTCCCACCGTCCAGGCCGCCGCGATGGCCGCGTGGCGCAGCGCGCGCGCGTCCAGGGGTGCGCCCCGCAGCGCGGCCGACGCCAGCGCCACCGCCATGAAGCAGTCGCCAGCCCCGGTGGTGTCCACGACCACGCAGGGGGATGCCGGCGCGTCGATCCGTGCGCCGGGACGGACAAGGGCCGCGCCGCGCGCGCCAAGCGTCAGGACGACCTCGGCAACGCCCTGCGCCAGCAGCGCCGCGTCACCCCCCAGCATCGCGGCCTCGTCCTCGTTGACGAAGGCGCAATCGACCAGAGGCCACAGTTCGGCCACGTAATCCTGCATGGGCGAGGGGTTCAGCGCGGTGCGCATCCCGCGCGCCCGGGCCGCGCGCAATGCCGCGCCGGTCGTCGCCGCACCCAGATTGCCCTGCAGGACCAGCAGATCGCCCGGTGCGGCCTTTTCCAATGCGACGATGGCGTGGTCCGGGGTCATGGCACCTGCCGCGGCACGCGTGGTGATCACGGCATTTTCACCATGACCGGCCATCAGGATGATCGAATTGTCGGTCGCCACGCCGGGCAGGGCGATCAGCTGCGCCATCACCGGCTCGGCCGCCAGGCGCGCCGCGATCTCGCGCCCGCGGGCGTCCTGGCCCACCGCGGCGATCAGGTGACATGCCAGCCCGGTCCGGGCCATCGCAACCGCCTGATTGACCCCCTTGCCGCCCAGATCCTGCGACAGCGCCTGCCCGAAGATCGAGGCACCCGGCCTGGGAAAGTCGTCGACCGACACGGTCTCGTCCAGCGCCGCGTTCCCGATCACGAATGCCTTCATCACCACTCTCCGCTTTCTTGAAAGGTCAACCCATGACACTGATTTCCGACCGACCCGCAGGGGCCATCCGCGACATCTTCGGACGAGACAAGGCCTTGATCGGAATGATTCATTGCCCTGCCTTTCCCGGTGCGCCGCGGTATCGCGGTGCGTCGATGGACGACATCTACGATACCTGCATGCGCGATGCGGAACGTCTGGTGCAAGGGGGAATGCACGGGTTGATCGTCGAAAATCACGGCGACATTCCCTTTTCCAAGCCCGACGAGATCGGCCCCGAGACCCCGGCCTTCCTGTCCGTCGTGACCGATCGCATCAAGCGCGCCTTCGGCCTGCCCATCGGCATCAACGTGCTGGCGAACGCCCCGCTTCCGGCGCTGGCCACCGCCGTGGCAGGGGGTGCCGATTTCATCCGCGTGAACCAATGGGCCAACGCCTATGTCGCGAACGAGGGCTTCATGGAAGGGCGCGCGGCAGAGGCGCTGCGCTACAGGTCGCTGCTGCGCGCCGAACATGTCCGCATCTTCACCGACGCGCATGTAAAGCACGGCAGCCACGCCATCGTGGCGGACCGGTCCATCCCCGAACTGACGCGCGACCTGGGCTTTTTCGACAGCGACTGCATCATCGCCACCGGTCAGCGCACCGGCGATAGCGCCAGCATGGACGAGATCGACGAGATCGGCGGCGCGACGCATCTGCCGCTGCTGGTCGGCTCGGGCGTGACCGAAGACAATATCGTGGCCATCCTGGGCCGGACCAATGGCGTGATCGTGGCGTCGTCGCTGAAGGAGGGCGGTGTCTGGTGGAATCCCGTCGAACCGGAACGCGTCCGCCGCTTCGTCGCCGCCGCCGAGGCCGGGCTGTGACCCTGTCCGAGCGGATGCTGACCGAGGAGGCCGCGGCGTTCGACGCGATGGTCACCCATCCCTTCGTCCGCGATCTGGCGACCGACACCCTACCGGACACGGCCTTCGACCGTTATCTGCTGATCGAGGGGGCGTTCGTCGAAACCGCCATCGCGATCTTCGGTTATGCGGTCGCCAAGGCCGACAACCTGCAGGACCGACGCAAGCTGATTGCGTCGCTGGATGCACTGGCCCATGGGCAGATGGACTATTTCCGCGACGCCTATGCGCGCTGCGGACTTGCCCCGGATCCGGCCCTGCAGGCCGACCCGCGTGTGGCGGGGTTCCGCGACGGCATGCTGGCCATCGCCCGCGATGGCGATTTCGCCGACATCATCACCGCGATGTTCGCCGCGGAGTGGATGTATTGGACATGGTGCACTGCGCATCGAGACGCCGCGCTGACCGACCCCATGCGTCAGGACTGGATCGCCCTCCATGCGGCCCCAGAGTTTCGCGCCCAGGCACAGTGGCTGAAGGAAAAGGTGGATGCTTTTGGGCGTGATCTTCCGGAAGCCCGCTCCGCCGAACTGGTAACCCTGTTCGGCAAGGTCCAGCGGCTTGAGGTCGCGTTTCACACTGCAGCTTACGATATTGAGGATCAGTGAGTAGGGCGAACGACATCAGGCTTTCACGGTGCGACAAGGCTCGACAATGGCGGGCTGTTGTACCGCCAAGCTGTCGGAAATGCTTGGGCCGAATGTGTGGGTTCAGACGGTGCGGGGGCGATCGTCGATAGGATTGCCGCGCGAGAATTGAGAACCGTCATGGCCTTTGCAGTTGAGACGTAACCTTTGTCTCCGCGCGTCACGCATTCCAACCAACTTTTGTTCGGCACCTTGATGTCGATCAGTTCAAGATGTGACATAAGTCCGATTATCGGAAGGTGATATGTAGAAGCAAAGTAGAATTGTCGCGAACTGGCAAAGTTGATTTGTCGCCTCTGCCCTGAAGGCTGACGCTGCGCTG
>NZ_VDDC01000058.1:0-12006 GCF_006239215.1 Paracoccus haeundaensis | reverse complement strand
TTCTGGGGCATTCCTGCATCCTCCAAATGGCTCAAAAGCCATACCTTAGGGAGGACCACTTTTCAGGGGGCAGACCATTGCGGATCTATCCGGACCGACTTGTCGTGGCGGCCGAGGGTAACATCCTGTGCGAGCATCCTCGCGTGATTCAACGCAGCCACCAGCTGCCGCCGCGGACGATCTACGATTGGCGGCACTACCTGGCTGTCCTTCAGCGCAAGCCCGGAGCGCTTCGGAATGGCGCACCTTTCCTGGAATTGCCGCCTGCCTTCAGGCAACTACAGGGCCAAATGATACGCAAGCCGGGCGGCGATCGTGAGATGGTCGATATCCTCGCCCTGGTTCTGCAGCATGACGAGCAGGCCGTGCTGACGGCTGTGGAGCTGGCCCTGGCCGAGGGCGTGGCGACCAAGACCCATGTACTGAATCTCCTGCACCGCTTGATCGATGGGAAGGTGGTTGGCGGGCCGCCCCTGGATACCCCGCAGGCGCTGGCCCTGCGGCGCGAGCCATCGGCCAATGTCGAGCGCTACGACAGTCTGCGCAGCCAGACCGAAGGTGGCCGTCATGCGTCATGATCCCGCCAGCGGTGCCATCGTCATCATGCTCCGCAGTCTGAAGATGCATGGGATGGCGCAGTCGGTCACTGACCTCATCGAACAGGGGGCGCCTGCTTTTGACGCTGCTGTGCCGATCCTGGCTCAGTTGCTGAAAGCGGAGCTGGCCGAGCGCGAGGTCCGTTCCATTGCCTATCACATGAAAGCGGCGCGCTTCCCCGCCTACAAGGACCTCTCGGGGTTCGACTTCGCCGCCAGCGAGATCAATGAAGCGACTGTGCGTCAGCTGCACTGCGGCGAGTTCATGGAGGGTGCGCAGAATGTTGTGCTGATCGGTGGCCCAGGGACCGGAAAGACCCATGTGGCGACGGCATTGGGCATTCAGTCCATCGAACAGCACCGCCGGCGGGTCCGCTTCTTCTCGACTATCGAACTGGTCAATGCCCTCGAGCAGGAGAAGACAAGGGGGAAGGCCGGACAGATTGCCGAAAGTCTCAGCCGCCTCGATCTCGTGATCCTGGACGAGCTGGGCTATCTGCCCTTCAGTGCATCAGGCGGCGCTTTGCTCTTCCATCTGCTGAGCAAACTCTATGAGCGCACTAGCGTGGTCATCACCACGAATCTCAGCTTCAGCGAATGGGCCACGGTCTTCGGCGACGCCAAGATGACCACCGCACTGCTCGATCGCCTGACCCACCGTTGCCACATCCTGGAGACCGGAAACGACAGCTTCAGGTTCAAGGCAAGCTCAGCCGCAGCGGCCACGAAAAAGAAGGAGACAAACCATACCTTGACCCCTCTATGACCCTATATCCATAATCAGAGGTGGCTCACTTCTCGATGGAAAACCCGGCTCAGTTCTGGGTGGAAATCAACATATTCATCAAAGCAAGTCTCATGTCGAAAGCCCTAGCGCCATACCGCTCAGGGCCAAGTCAGCCTTCATGGCAGAGGCAAAAAATCGACTTTGCCAGTTCGCGAAAATTCTACTTTGGTTGGCTGTTTCAATATGAAGCGCCACAGACCGGAACGGACCCTTGGGAAAAAGGAGCAAAAAGTCCAAAGGTCATTCCAGCATCTCCAGTAATCTTGGCCAGTCCTGACGACCTCCGAGAATGCGCAGCACATCAAGTTGGTTACCGACGGTCCGATAGATGATCATATGAGCCCCGGACGGATGAATGCGGACAGTCGGGTTAAACTCCAAGCGCTCTCGCGCAATCCCAGGCATGACACAAAGCAGATCGAAAACAGCCGTGATCCCATCGACATACCTGTCTGCCTGCTCGGGCGACCACTCCGCCGCGCCGTGCAGCCAGATCTCTTCCATATCGGCTTCCGCTTGGGGCGTAAGCCTGAGGCTGTAATGTCCCTCAACGGGCATGCTTGCGGCGCATCTTCGCCTTAAAGGCTTTAGTATCGAACGGTTTAGGGTCGCCGCTTTGCAGCCCCTCCGTGATGGCAGCTTGAAGCTGCTCGATCGCATGGGTGCGTTCTTGGTCGCGCCGGATCAGATGTCGAACGTAATCACTTGCATTGCTGAAGCTGCCCCCTCGGGCGCGCTCTTCGACCCAGACTTTCATGGGATCGGGAATTGAGACGTTCATCGTCGCCATGAGAGCCTCCGTCATGTTATGGAGCAATTATGACAATCTTTGCCATCATAGTCCAGCCCTGAACTGGCCCCCGTTTTGATCGAACACCTGGGCATAAACATGGAGGCTCAGGCATATGCTCCACGACAAGGTTTCGGCCGTTCTCGAGATGCTTTACGACCAACATCCACCTCCTCGTCAATGCACACAGGCTTCCTATGAAGACAGAGATCACGCCAGGCCAGACGTCAAACTATCTCGGCTTCGATCTGGTGATGGCGGATAATCTGCCCCGCCCGAACGTGCTGCTCGCGGATCGCGGCCACGATGCAGACAAGATCAGAGACGGCATGGAAGCACGCAACGTCCTGCTCGTGATCCCAACGCGCAAGTCCCGCAAGAAGCGGATTGGTGTCGATCGCTCGCTGTATCGCCTCCGTAATCTGGTCGAACTCTGCTTCGACAGGCTCAAAAACGCCAGGCGTGTCGCGACCCGCTACTACAAGCCGGAGGAAAACTTCCTCGGCTTCATTGACATCACGTTGATCCGTCTCTGGATCCTCCATTTGTCAACATGACCTAATCCCCCGACATTCGGATGCGCCGCATGACTTCGGAGGTAATCGCCTCGACTTTCTTTATGCTACAGAAATCGGCCTTATCGCCTCTGCAGTTGGCCATGGCACGTTTGCGAGGGTGTGTTCTGGCTCGTTTTATAAAAACAGGCTGAAGGGCCCTGCATCGGATGGACGCGCTCAACTTATGATCCGCGGCAGCCTTTGGATCTGTGTTTCGGGCGGCACCCAGCCCGCGGTCCACTAGGCCGCAGCGTGAAAGCTGCCCTTGGCCATGCCGATCCGCTCCAGCCACGCGCGGGCGCGGACGGCCTGCTGCCGCTCGGCCGCGAAGAAGACGAAGCTGTCCTCCGGTGACGGGGCCAGCGTCTGGAGCGCCTCGCATCCCCTTGTCCTGCAACGCCTCTTTCAGCCAGGCGGCATAATAACCGCGATCGCTGAGCAGCCATTCGACCATCGGCAGGCTGCTGAGCAGCGCCCGTGCGCCGATGTAATCGCTCACCTGTCCGGCGGTTATAAACAGATCGAGCGGTCGTCCCTAGCTGTCGCAAATGGCGTGCAACTTGGTGTTCATGCCGCCTTTGGTCCAACCGATCAGGCGGCCACGCCCCCCTTTTTGACGGCCATACTGGTCGCTGTGCGATGTGCCTTCAGGTATGTGGCGTCGATCATTACGGCCTCCTCTTCACCATGTTCGGCCGCGAGGCCGGCCATCATCCGAGCGAAATGCCCTTTCCGCTCCAACGCCTCCAACGCGTCTTGTGGTGCCCATAGGCGGTGGGTGCACCACGCCAGCGCAGGCCATTTCGGATGATGAAGATAATCCTACTAAGAACACGTCTGTCATCAACGCATGGCTTGCCGTGGGCCTTCGGAAAATAGGGAGCGAGACATGCCATCTGCGCGTCGGTCAGCTAGAAAAGGTCGCTCGTATCACCGCTCCGGTTTCCGGGAGGTGAATCACGCAGCGCAACGAAAATCAATGCATCCTGACCCTAGAATGGCGACTATGGAACACTCTACGACCGCTACCAATGCCAAGATAAGTCACACGTCCGGCCTTACTAATTTGACAACGAGGCGACTGATACCGAGAATGCAATACCAGAGCGCAGATTTGCAATGACGTGGGTAACAGAGCGGCAGTCTCCATCTAGGCGCGTAGGAAAAGGTATCTCGTCCGATATGTTCAGGCGCGACAAAGCGACGTATTCGGCCGGGCAGAAGACGGGCAAGTAAGCTACGTTAAATTGCCTTAAAGCTGTCACTCATACTTTCCAAACGCGGAGATCCTTCCTGAACCTGTAATAGCGTGGACGATGCTCGAACTGACGACCCATTCTGTATGTCCATGAATTGCGCTCCCCGCCGGGTACGACAATGCCTTGTTTCACAAGTCCAGAAATCGCGTCCCTGAGAGGGAGGATCGTTTCGAGCTGGTCTTTGGTGAGATAGACAAACTGATCATCCTGCCAGCCTCTCCCCGGGTCTGCCCTCTCCGTAGGGCTGGCGTCATCGATCCAAACCAATGAATGCCGATTCTGGTCGATGAAAGCCCTGAGTCGGAGCAGCATGTCTTTAGGGGCAACCGCAGTGTCCTGGCCAAACCGCCAGCGACCCGTGACGGAACTGACGGCGGCAATTGCGGAGCCCCCGGGCCAAGGCAGAAGACCGAGGGCAATCGACATCTCGCCTGCAATGGCAACCAAGGCGAACCGGCGCAGGGCCTCGCGGCGTGATCCTGTGCATACATCAGCCGGAAGTTCGGCCCGGTCCAGAATGACCGAGATGGTTGTCGCGATCTGCTGCGGGAGGGCGCCGATGATGGCGGAACGATCCCGATTGATCGCGTCGATGAAGGCAGGCATCAGATGTCCATGATGCTCCCTCATAGCTTGCCGCATCGTGACGAGGAAGGCGTCGCCATCGTCGTGTCCATGCAGCGTTTGCAAAGCTCCGTGTGGACCGATATCGGCAGTGATATCGATGATCCGCGACATCATCGCGGCCGGCACGATCTTGCGATTTCGAACGAGAAGATTTGCCAAGGGGCGCTCGCCTGTCGAGAGCCGCACGCCCCGCCAGATCCATGTCGCCCCCCCGCTGACGGCCTCATCACCGAGGCCGGTCAGCCGTCCGAGAAGCTGAGACGATGGATTTTCTGACAGGCAATCGAAGTCCAACATTCCGTCGCAGCTCTGTGCCAGCTGTTCCTCAAGACGATCTGCGTCAACCGTCCAACTCTGCCTCAGGCGGGGTGACCGATCGGTGCTGGCGGCCACGGCAAGGAGGTGCGATTTTCCGATCGGACCCTGCCCATAGAAGTGGAACATTGTCGTTTGCAGATCGGCCAGCTTCAGCAGGGGTGCAGAAAGCGTCGAGCAGATACCGAACATCAGCAGTTCATTGCCCAGGGCAGAACCTGCGACAGCCTCCTGCCAGCCTGTCAGGGTTCCCGCCTTTTGTGCAGGTCGAGGGTTAACCAGTATTGCCTGTGAAGCGGCACAGCGCACCTCTGCAATTGAGGTGCCGTCAGGCCGCATATAAATCTCCCCT
The DNA here is from genome assembly GCF_006239215.1 of Paracoccus haeundaensis. Lineage (NCBI taxonomy): Bacteria > Pseudomonadati > Pseudomonadota > Alphaproteobacteria > Rhodobacterales > Paracoccaceae > Paracoccus > Paracoccus haeundaensis. The sequence continues at coordinate 6,723 of NZ_VDDC01000058.1, read as the reverse complement.
AAAGGCGTCTCCACCCATCCGGCATGATCGGCCCGCAGATCGACCCGAAGGTCCGGCCACGCGCGGAGGAGCTGCTTGAAATCAGTCGGCGCGCCGAGAAGAGAAAATCCGCTATCGGCCAGACGGGCAATGACACGCCGTCCGTCCAGCTCTCTATTGTCAAAGACCATGCGGGCGACAACCCCATCCCGGGTACCGAACGCCACTTCCATCCCGTAGCCTGATCCATCGTTGCGGCGCATCCAGCGCAGAGGAGCGATAAGCCCGCAGACCGGCTTGAAATCAGCTGTGCAAATAATCCCTTCGTGACCAGAAAGGCAGAACCCGGAATGAAGACCCGCGCGCACCAGCGCTTCGAGTTCGTCCATTGTAAGCGCGGCAGATGCTCCGTTTGAGGGGCTGCTGGTTTCAACAGGCAAATGGTCACAGTGTCCGTCAAATAGCTTCTCAGAGTCGTCAGGGTTAACGTTCTCCAATTTGAGTCCTCCTCATTAGACTACAGAGCCGCGTCAATCCCGTGGCACGATTGTTCATCGGTCGTTGTGTCTTGCAATCAAAAAATTTCATTGGACCAATGGACCGGACTAGGTTTTCTAGGCATGGCTGAGGTGTGCTTCTCATTAGGTCAGCATCCACAGACTTGCGAAAATGTCTTCCCTTCAGTGACCGAAACCGGGTCGCCGTATGTGTTCGGACTTGCTAATCACCGCTTACTGCATGTTTTATAATGTTTTTCTTTGCAGAATGTAAGTGGGTTATCCCACCTCATGGTTTGCTTTCAGAGTTTCGTTTATTAATATTTTCGCTAGACTTACGCTGGAAGCGTGCCCGTTAATCCAAGGTGCAATCTTTTTTCGTTTACGTTGCATATCGGGTTACATTGGACCACAATTGGACCGCAGTATGTTTTTTGGACCAACGATTGTGATGTCGGCGCGGGTCTTGTACTATAGCACGCGTCTTCTCATTTGCTGGGCGATTTCCGCTGCTCCGCTCCAAGGGTGAGTCTGGATGAGGTTGGTGATGAATGGAGAAGGAATAATCTTGGTTTGCTACTGTCACCAGGCGCGACGTGAGTTCCATCGCAAGACCGGACGACGACGGTTCAAGCCGTTTGAATGGCTGGTTCTAAAGTGGCCGATATATCAGCACTGTCCGTGGAAACTGCTTGGTCCTTGCCAGCGACACTTCCCGCGACCTGGTGGCGGCTCCCGGAGATCTGCCGGGCATGGTCAGCTATCAGATCGATGACGAGATCCATCACCTGTATGACTTCCTGTCGCTGGACATTGTCACGGGGATGATCCTGGTCAAGGACGGCGCGGTCGTCTTTGAAAGCTATCAGCGCGGCAACACGGCCGACACGCGCTGGATGTCGATGTCGGAGGCCAAGTCCATCACCTTGACCCTGGTCGGCGCGGCGATCATGGACGGCCATATCGGCGGGCTGGACGATCCGGTTGCCGACCATGTCCTGGCCTTGGCGGGCAGCGCCTATGACCGGGTTAGCATCCGCGGCATCCCGCTGATGGCCTCGGGTGTCGAATGGAACGAGACCTATACCGACGCCACCTCCAACCGCCGCAATCTGCTGCTCGCGCAGATCAAACAGCGCCCTAGAGCCGCGATGGCCGTGATGGCCGCACTCCCCCGCGCCCACGCCCCTGGCACCCATCACACCTATTCCACCGGAGAGACGCAGGTCCTGGGCGAGGTCATCCATGGCGCTGTCGGCAGGCCATTGTCACGCTACTTGGCCTAAAAGATCTGGCAGCCCTATAGGATGGAGGCCGACGCAAACTGGTGGTTGGACAGCCCCGACGGGGTCGAGATCGGCGGCAGCGGCCTGTCCGCCACCCTGCGCGACTTCGCCCGCTTAGGGCAGTTCTTCCTGGAGGGCGGGGTGATCGATGGCAGCACCATCCTGCCCGACGGATGGACAGAGACCGCCGGCCAACCGCAGAAGCTGAAAAGCGGCGAGACGATCGATTACGGATACATGTGGTGGCCGGGACGGACCGAGCCGTCCATCGCGAACGGTGCCTTTGCCGCGATCGGCATCAAGGGTCAGAACATCAACATAAACCCGGAGTGGAATGTCGTGATCGCCACGGATATGGCACAGCCTAAGCCTCTGGGCCGCGAACCGGTCGATCCGCATGTTGTGTTCGATGCCATCTCGGCAGCGCTAGACTTACAGGCTTCATACACTGTCTACATCAAGGCCCATGTTCATCGTGGCCCGCCTGCGATCCTCGGCTGGTGGTTGGCGGCCGCATCACCGACCTGTAGATGCGATTAGAGCCGGATCCCCGACGCGTGGGGCCAAGCGCGCCTTGGTCATCGGCAGCACGCGGCGCGCGGGGCTTGTCCATAGCACGCAAGGGTCCCGTCCGTTAAGCTAGTGTAACGTCTCGGATGGCCTGAGGTCGTGATTAGGCGACCCTCGTGGTTTCGCTAAGAATGGGGTCGATTTCCTCGTTGTGAATCCGGGCGAAGGCCTCGACCATCATGTAGCGGCTCGGGTAGTGCCATTCATCGTTCTGCACAAACAGCACGGCGCTGATCACGCGTATGATCGATGCCTCGTTTGGGAAGAAACCGGCGACATCAGCACCCAACATTTTGAGAACGTGGCTCACCTGACCACGGCTTGACCTTGCCAAAAACCAGTGCACCTGCACGATATCAGCGGGCCTTCTCGTAAGTGATAATGACCGCTAATGTGACACCAAAGTCAATTCATAACAAGAAATTTTAATATTTATATTATTGTCAGTTTTTTCAATTACAATCCTATTTTTTGCAGGCCGATGTTTCTGACCGGGGGCAAGCAAGGCGAGGCCCAAAAAAAATGGCAAAATTAATTTTTAAAAATATTCATATTTTAAATTTACACATAATGATTCAGGGTCCCTAAAATGATAATTCATGAATATCTTTCCGGCTATGTAAATTTTAACACTGATTTAACAGATTTTTAATTGTGGTGTTGGGAATTTTATGTTATTACCTTAAAAATATAGGAAAATTCGATTTTAATGAAACCTCAGGGCTGCTTTTTGAGAGGCGAGCCCTCGCAGAGGCACGCATCTCGTTTCAGACTGCAAATGACATATAGGAATGCCGCACTGCCATCACCCTTGCATTGCAGGTGTCATTTCGAAAGTCGTTTTTTCTCGTTTTGTAATCCTTCCTTTGTTATGGTTCCGTCACCCCTTTCCTCACCCATCACACCGTGACACGCCACGATAGCTGGCCTCGCGTTCGGTGAGATCGAGACAGAGGCCGCGGCCCTCGATCTCCTCGCGCAGGCGCCTGCCCTGGAGGCAGGCGGCGGAGCGGTCGAGCGTGTCGAGGCTGTCGTCGAAGCAGGTCTCGACGGTCTCGTCCCACCGGTCGATCAGTCGGCGGTCGGCGGCGCCGAGGGACCCGCCGGTGGAGAGGAGGAGGACCGCGGCAAGGGCGGGGACGGCCAGGGCGGTGGCGATGAGCAGGGGGCGGGCAGGCAGGGTCATGGCATCGATCCTTCGGGAATGAGGGCGCGGCGGCGCGGCATGCGCCGCCAGGTCTGGGCGCGCTCAGCGCCCGGTCAGCGCGTCGAGATCGGCATGGACCATCGTGGGGGTGGCGGCGTAGCCCAAGGCACGCGCGGCGGCGAAGGGGTCGTCGGAGATCTCCGCGCCAGGGTGGCAGGCGTGGAGATAGATCGCGGTGACCAGCGTGGTGGCACCGGCGGGGGTGACCAGGTCGAGGCCCTGGTAGGCGCCGTCGGCCAGGCGGTAGGCCGGGCGGTCCTTCGCGCAGAAGACCTGCACCGGGGCGGGCGCCTCCCAGGCAAGCGTGGCGGGATCGGCGTCGGCGCGGTCCGAGACGGCGCTCCGGAGGGCGACGAGGACCAGCTCCCCCGGCACGGCCGCGCTGCCGGTGCCGATCACGCTGTGCGAGACCTGCTCGTAATGCAGACACTCGCCCATGTGGCAGCGGCCGAGGTAGGGCTCGGCCCGCACGGGGCCGGGCAGGGCGAGAGCCGCGGGCAGGGCCAGCGCGGCGGCGAGGATCGGGGGCGTCTTCATGCGGGAACTCCTTCGGTGGGGTCGGGTGATGGGCAAGTGATGGTCAGGGTCATTCGGTGCAGGATGCGGGATCGCCGAGACACCGGCGCAGGGTGTCGGGCGCGTCGGGATCGAGCCCCTCGGCCAGCCGCCCGGGCGTCACGGTGATGCCCGTCAGGCGCCAGGGGATATCGCCGGCGTCACCGCCTGGTGCGCCGGCCTCTGGCGCCTGCAGCCGACCGGTCAGCGCCAAGGGCGCGTCCTCCGTGCCGAGCTGTAGGGTCAGGTCGTGCCGGGGCTTGGAGAAGAGGCCGCCGCGGGCGTTGAGCGCGGCCTCCAGCCCCCATTCGCAGGCGAGGATGCGCAGCGCCACGCTCTCGCCGCCGCCGAGGTCGATCTGCGCGGCCTGCAGCGCCTCCGGCGCATCGGCCGCCGCGAAGAGGCGCTGACAGCGGATCTCGGTCCGCCGCGCCTCGAAGGTGGCCCGCGCCTGGCGGCACTGGCCGAGGAGCGGTGCCGTCCAGCGCGTGCCCTGGTCATAGACTGCGCAGTCGGGCAGGGCGTCGCGGTCGTCGCGGGCCGGGTCCAGTGCGGCAATGCGCGCGTCCAGCGTGCGGGCCTCCGCGGCGATCACCGCGTCGCGCCGAGCGGCCATCGCGGCCCGGGCCTCGGCCAGGGTGGCGTGCAGCGGCGCCAGCGCCTCGGCGGCCTCGCTGCGGCTCAGCCAGGCCTCGACCCGGGGCGCCAGTGCATAGCCGTCGGTGGCCAGGAGCCCGTCCAGTGTCTCCGGCGCGGCCTCGAGGGCGGCGAGGTCGCGGGCGATCACCGCCTCGATTGCCGCGCGCAGAGGGACGGCCACACGGGCCTCGCAGGCCGACAGCGCGGCCTCGGCCAACGGTCCCCCGACCGGCGCGCGGGTCGCGGCGATCCGTGCCCGGCAATGCGCCAGGATCGCCTCGGGGTCGGTAAGCGCCTCCACCCCTTGCGCCAGCTCCGCGCCAAGCGCCTCCGCGGTCGCGTCGACCAGCGGTCCGGTCAGCGCGCCGGTCGCCCCTGACGTGTCTGCCCGCATCAGGCCCGGGCCCCCCGGCAGCGCCGGGGCGTCGACCGGGACGGGGGCCGCCGGGACGGGTGCGGGCAGGGCGGGTGCCGGGAGCGTGCAGACGGCGGCCAGCGCGGTGCCGAGCAGCAGGGCGGGCAGGGACAGGGGGTTCGACGCCAAACGCGTCGGCGTCGGGCGGGTCTGTGTCAGGTGGATCATGGCGGGCCTCGGGGCGCAGCAGGGAACGGGCGCCGCGCGACGGAACGCGCGGCGGGAGGGATCGGCGGGTCGATCGACAGGGCGACCGGAGGGAGTGATGGATGGAAGGGCCGCGTGCGGGGCGCGAGCCTCAGGCCCCGGCGGGGCTGCGCGGAGAAGGCGAGGCGCGCGGTTCGGCGCAGCGGCCGGCAGGGATGGGGCGCGCAAGGCGGATGCAGGCTGGTCTCATGGGTCTCTCTCACGCACACGGGAACGGGTCCTGCGCATCCTATTCATAGGAAACTTCAAAATCCATAGTATACTTCTTTGCGCGACTCGGGTTTCTGCGGGCCTAGGATCGGGATGACCGATCATGCCGACCCTCTGCTCACCGCCTTCGCCGCCGTCCTGCGCCGTCACCGCCGGGCGGCGGGGTTCACGCAGGAGGGCCTTGCCCACGAGGTGGGCCTCAGCCCGCGCTACATCTCGCTGCTCGAGACCTGCCGCCACCAGCCCACCCTGGGCACGATGGCCGACATCGCCGACGTCCTGGGCCTGCCCCTGGCGCAGATGATCGCCGAGGCGGAGGCTGGGGTGGAGGGCGACCAGGTGGCCGGCGACGCCTCCGGTCGGGTTGCCAAGGACTGAGGCAGGCGTTCCTGCGGCACGGCTTTCCATCACCGGGTATCCTTCGGTGACGCGGCAATGTGCGCCCGCGCCGTTTCCAGATGCCCGACCAGCAGGTCGAGCCGGTCGAGGGCCAGGAGGGCGCCGCGGGTGAGCGGCGCCGCCTTGGGACCGGGCACCGCCTCGGCGGCCCAGAAGACCAGCCCGAGAAGGTCGCGCAGGACTGCGGCCTCGTCCAGCGCATCGACGAGGGCGCCCCGCAGCGTGGCAGGATCGGGGTCCGGCTCAGGCATCGGCTGACCCTCCCGTGCCAGGGCCGGGGGAAGGCGGCACGGAGCGGGCCGATCTGCCATCACTGGCCGCAGGCGGCGTGTCGCCATCCGTCACCGCCCTTGCTCCAGCCACTGACGCCGTCGGCGCCGGTGACGGGTGATCTTGATCGTCCCGCGACCCCTCGTCCGCCGTGATGGCCACCGCCGTCACCGGGTCCTCGAACGGATCGCCCTCGATCACCCGTTCTGCCTCGAGGCGGGCCGACAGTGCGTCGAGGAGCGGGCGGCTCTCCTTCAGGAGCACCGTGGCGCGGCCATGGCCACGCTGGAGATGCGCCTCGACGCGGTCGCGCAGATGCGGGTCGGCCGCCAGCCGCGCCATCGGGTTGGCGTGCCAGGTCAGGCCCCCGCCGAGGCCCCAGGACAGCTCCAGCTGCAGCGCGAGCCCGGTCGCCAGCGCCAGGTCGCTGCAGGCGTCGCCCCCCGCGCCGGTGCCGGGGGCGCCGAGGACCAGGGCCTCGGCCGCGCG